>CANGZN010000019.1 GCA_947458625.1 Chitinophagaceae bacterium | reverse complement strand
TCGATCGCCTCTTCGTTGCTTTGGATGTTTGGCGCAAATCCACCTTCGTCACCCACATTGGTGCTGTATCCTTTTTTCTTCAATACGGATTTAAGTGTATGGAAGATCTCTACGCCCCAGCGCAGTCCTTCACTGAAGGAAGTGGCGCCTACGGGCATCACCATGAATTCCTGAAAATCGATCTTGTTGTCGGCATGTGCACCGCCATTCAGGATATTCATCATCGGTATCGGCAACACTTTCGCATTGGTGCCACCGATGTAGCGGAAGAGTGGGAGGGAGGCTTCTTCAGCGGCTGCTTTCGCAACGGCCATACTCACAGCCAGCGTAGCATTGGCGCCGAATTTAGATTTGTTCGGCGTGCCGTCGAGTTGGATCATGATCTCATCGATGCCGGTCTGATCGGCTACATCGTAACCCAGCAGGGCTGGTGCGATGGATTTATTCACGTGTCCGATGGCTTTCAGTACGCCTTTGCCGGCATATTTTTTCTTGTCATTGTCCCGCAGTTCCACGGCTTCGTGGGCTCCGGTACTCGCACCACTCGGTACGGCGGCGCGCCCGACGGCTCCGTTTTCGGTTATCACATCCACTTCTACAGTGGGGTTACCCCGTGAATCCAGGATTTGACGGGCAAAAATCTCAGCGATGTAGCTCATGTTGGTTGATTAAGTCGTTGAATGGCCGGCAGTCGTCAGTGAACGGAAGATCGACTCGAGTCGTCGATTTTCGATGTGCAAAGAAACAATGTTGAGCCCTTCTTGCAAAGCGAGTTGCAGGATTTGTTTCTGCAGGTTGTCGGCATCGGCTGTTTCGAACTGCCACTCGTTCGTTCCGGTTTGAGTGGCTCGAATAATACCCGTTATTGAATTCCATTTTTCGGGTGATAATGACTCTCTGAACTGAACGGTGAGGACAGGTCTGCGGTCGCTGCTGCGGATCTTATCGAGCGTGTCGTTGGCGACCAGGTTTCCTTGGTGGATGATGATCACCCGTTGGCAGATGGATTCTACTTCGGAGAGGATATGGGAGGAGAAAAGAACGGTTTTGTTTTGGCCTTGCTGTCGGATGACTTCCCGTATCTCGAGAATCTGGTTCGGGTCCAGACCGGTGGTCGGTTCGTCGAGTATCAGTACTTCCGGGTCGTGAATGATCGCAGCGGCCAGTCCCACGCGTTGTTTATATCCTTTCGAAAGAGCCCCGATGCGTTTGTGTGCTTCTTTTGAGAGCCCAACGATGCCGATCACTTCTTCGATCCTTGCTTTTAATTGGTTCAACTGATGCGTTTCGCCGATGAATTGCAAGTATTCGCGGACATACAGGTCGTAATAGAGCGGGTTCAGTTCGGGGAGGTATCCGATCTTTTTTCGGATGGCCAGTGGATCGGTTGAAACATCTTGTCCGCAGACTTGTACCGAGCCTTCATCGGGGTGCAGGTATCCGGTGATCATTTTCAGGGTGGTGGATTTCCCGGCGCCGTTGGGTCCCAGAAAGCCTACGATCTCCCCGGGGTTAACTTCAAATGAAATGCCATTAACAGCCGTTTGCGGGCCGAATCGTTTGGTCAGGGAATGTAGTCGGATCGACATGGTGCAAACCTAGCAGGTATTCGCTTTAATAAACAACGTAATGCAGCAGACTATAGTATAAAGGAATGCCGACCACGATGTTAAAGGGAAAGGTGATGGCCAGGGCCATGGGAATGTAATACCCCGGATCGGCTTTCGGTACTGTCAGTCGTAATGCAGCGGGTACGGCGATATAGGAGGCGCTCGATGCCAAGATGGCCAGGAGCAGTGCATTTCCCTCCTGAATACCTAATTGTGCCGAGATCAGGATGGCGATCATCCCGTTGATAACGGGTATCAGAATAGCGAATGCGGTCAGGAACCAGCCTCCTTTTGTGAAAGCCCGAATGCGTTTGGTAGCGGTGATGCCCATATCGAGCAGAAAGACCGCCAGGAAGCCTTTGAAGATATCACTGGTGAAAGGTTTGATACCCTCTGCTTGTTTATCGTCAGCTACCAGTCCGATCACCAGGCTGCCCAGCACCATCAGTACGGATCCATTGCTGAATGATTCTCGCAATAAGTGACCGAACGAGAAGGGTTTCTTGTCTTTCTCCTTTGCAAATTTTCGGATCATGATCATGCCCACCATGATGGCAGGCGCTTCCATCAATGCCATTGCGGCAACCATGTGTCCGCCGAATGGAATTTGTTTATCAGCCAGAAAGCTACAGGTGGTAACAAAGGTTACAGCGCTCACCGACCCATAAGTGGCGGCGATCGCAGCGGAATTATAAACATCGAGCTTCCTGCGTAAGATGAAGTAAGCGTACAGGGGTGTGATGATCGAAAAGAGAACGGATAGGCCGAGTGTGATGGCTACTTCCCGGTCAAAATGACCATGTCCGAGCTCCACGCCCCCTCTGAATCCGATCGAGAAGAGTAAGTAAAGGGCGATGAACTTAGCGCTGGTGGCGGGGATCTCGAGATCAGATCGAATCAATGCAGCGATCACCCCCAGTAAGAAAAAAAGAAGGGTGGGATTGGTGATGTTGCTTATGATGAGCTGATAATCCATAGGTCAAAGATGGATCAAAGATCATCAAATTCATACAAGTTATCGATGTGTGTTCCGGCCTCCATCTCAAATACGGGATTGATCAGGCCATCTTTCAGCCCGTAGACCCAGCCGTGCAACTGTGGTCGTTGTTCGCTCTTCCAAGCTTTTTGAATGATGGACGTTTTGGCTAAGTTCATGACCTGCTCCTGTACGTTGAGTTCAACCAGTCGGTCTGCTCGTTTCTCTTCATCAGCGATGGCATCCAGTTCTTCCCGGTGGAAACGGTATACGTCCTTGATGTTTCGAAGCCATTTGTTGATGATCCCGAAATTATGTTGGGTCATCGAAGCCTTTACGCCACCACAGTTGTAGTGTCCGCAGACGATCACGTGCTTTACTTTCAGGTGATTCACGGCATACTCCAGCACGGTCAGTAGATTCAAGTCGGTATGTACCACCATGTTTGCCACATTGCGGTGTACGAATATTTCGCCGGGGCGCGTCCCGGTGATCTCATTGGCCGGTACACGACTGTCACTGCAGCCGATCCAAAGAAAATCGGGCGTTTGCAAATTGGCCAGCCGGTTAAAAAAGTCCGGATCGTCCGACACTTTTTCCGCAGCCCAGGCTTTGTTCTCCAGCAGTAATTTTTCGTACGGGGTCATATTTGTTATTTTAAGAGGATTAATAATTGTCGGGGATCAGGCGGCAAACATTCATATGGCCTTTTTGCTGAATATGTTTTGTTTGATCTCCACGCGTATGTTTTTGAGTGGAGCAGATTTTTGAAAATCCTCTACCACCTCGATTACATCCGGGTCGATAAAGTCAGCACGGCTGATGTCGATCAGCACGCTGCTATTTTCGGGGATTTCTTCGAGCTGACGTTTAAGGATCGGTTTGTTCAGGAAACTCGCATCCCGGCGAAAACGGACCAGATAATTGCTTCCACTGGAAGTGACCATACTGGAGGGGCGAAAGTTCGAGCGGAGGATGAACAGCAGACCGATTCCGATACCGATCATCACGCCTTTCAGTAGATCGGTCAACACGATGGCCAGTATCGTGATGACCAATGGCAGAAACTGATTCCATCCTTTCTTGTAATACAGTTTGAAAAGCGACGGTTTGGTCAGTTTGTATCCGGTGAATAGCAGGATCGCCGCTAATGAAGATTTCGGGATCAGGTTCAGTATCTGCGGGATCAGTGCAACAGAAAGCAACAGCAGCAATCCATGCAGCATGGTAGACGATTTGGTTCGAGCACCGGCATTCACGTTTGCGGATGAACGAACGATCACACTGGTCACCGGTAATCCGCCCAGCAACCCGGAAACGACATTGCCGATCCCCTGCGCCTTAAGTTCCCGATTCGTGGGGGTTACCCGTTGATATGGGTCGAGTTCATCCACCGCTTCAATACTTAATAAACTTTCAATGCTGGCTACTAATGCTAAGGTGATGGCTGTGATCCATACCTGTTGGTTGTTCCACTGTGACCAGTCCGGTCCCGTGAAAAGGGCAAAAAATTCACCCGTTGATTTCGTTTCCGGTAAAACAACAAGGTGTTCGCCCTCTAACGGCGACATCCATCCGGTTCGAAGGAAAAGGATATTCATCAATACACCCGCTATAACTGTCAGCAAGGCACCGGGAATGAAACGGATCCAGTTTGTTTTTCCTTTTTGGATTTTTTCCCAGAACATCAAGATCAGGATTCCGATGATGCCGATGCAAAGTGCAGCCATATCCGGATTACCAAGGGCGTTGAACGCATTGACGAACAGATTTCCTTTGCGGGGGGTATCCTCATCTATTTCGAAGAGCGAATCATCACCTACTAAATGGGGGATCTGATTCAGGATCAGGATCACGCCGATAGCTGCCAGCATACCCTTGATCACGCTTCCCGGTATGTAGTCGCCGACTACTCCGGCTCGTGCGAATCCAAACAGCATCTGTAAAAGACCTGCAAGCAGAACCGATAATAAAAATGCTTCAAAGCTGGGGAGCATTGCCAGTGAGGCCGCTACGATCGCGGTTAAACCGGCAGCCGGACCGCTGACACTGAGATGTGATTTGCTGGCCAATCCAACTACAACACCACCCACCACGCCGGCGATAAGACCACTGAACAGCGGTGCGTTGGATGCTAAGGCTACACCCAAACAGAGTGGGAGAGCCACCAGGAAGACTACGATCGCGGAGGTACTGTCATATGGAAGTTGGCGGAGGTAATCGTTTTTTTGGGGAGCTTTCGTCATTTCCAAGTTTAGGTGAAGATAATCAGTATAGGCTGCCCATCAGGTGATCGATCGCCACGCGGGCTTGTTTTCTCTTTGTTTTGAGTTGCAAGAGTTTACTAACCGATTCCAGCCAGCGTATCTCGCGGGCATTGACCAGAAATAGAGAACTTTCACCCTGCTTGAATCGAAGGGTTTCCAGTTCGCGCAGTTGAAAGTAGCCTTGCGTAGCCGTTTCTTGCAATTGGATCTGTTGCAGCAGGGTGTTGAATTCCAATAATCGATTCTGCAATTTATTTTCCAGTCCCCATTGTTTCCAGGTCTGCTCCAATTCAGTTTCGCGAATCTTCTGTTTGGCCAATTGATACGAGCCTCTACCCATCGATAGCCGCAGCGGTAATTGCATTTTCAGACCATAGCGGAAATTATTTTCAAAAAATGGCTGTGATAAGGTCTTTGAAAAATCATAGCCCCGACCCAATTGGTTGTATTGAAAACGAACATCCGGTAGCAGGTCCTGAAATTTCAATCGCTTGTCGATATCAAGTTCCTGTAATTTCAAGGGATAGCGTTGCAATTGTGGGTTCTGTATCCGGAGTTGTCCGACCCAATCATTATCCTTTAAATTCTGGATCGAATCGATGTTCAGTTTTCGGGCTCGGGCATCCGGCTCCACAACGGCCGGCAAGTCGTAGGCCACGGCATCCGCTTTCCAAAGAAAATTGGAGAGATCGCGTTGTCCCGTTTGCCATTCCAATTCCGCTTCCGCCAACATACCAGCGAGTTGTTGCATCTGCGCCCAGGCTTCGATGGTGTCCATAGCGGGACGATCTCCTTTCCTGAACAGGTCGCGTATCAACTGCAAACGCTGTTCACTGGCCTGATAGGTTTGTTTGGTGACCTGAACCTGTTCATAGGCCCTGACCCACTCCCAGTACGTATATAATCCTTCCTTGATAAGATCATTGAGTGCGATGCGTCTTTCGATCACACTGGCTTTTTGGAGAACCTGTGCGGTACGAAGGGTCGCTCGTCTTTTATCCATCAAGAGATTCTTCGCGAGCGGAACCGAAACTCCGATGTAATTGGTTTCACCTTTTGTGTCGGTCGACAAAACTTCATTGCCGGCAATGAATTCACGTCCGGCGTAAAAAGTTGTACCGAACCAAGTCGGTAAACTCAACTCCGGCCGGTTGTAGTAATAATACATCCGGTCGTTCCATGTTTTTTGCGCGGTTTCATTTTCCAGCACCGGATCGAAACCGGCACGTGCCATACGGATCGTTGAATTGGCCTGATCGATACGTATTTCAGCCTGAAGCGCGATCGGATGATACTTTCGGATCCAGTCCACCAACTCTTCCGGAGATAGAGTTGCCGGCTGCGTAATTGCAGTCAATGGCAAGGCTACGATCACCAACAGGCGCATCGCTATAGAAAAATTCAAGAGTCGTTTACGCATCATTTTTTCGACGGATTGGATTGAGGGACATAGTAATCGGGCGGGAATCCGTTGATGTTTCGCCAGAGTTCATACCAAATAGGTACGTCTTTCAGCAGTGCCATTCCTTGTGCGCCGGCGCCCATCCGCAATTGTACAGGCCAGGGCTTTTCCTTCGGATCCTCAGCAACCAGGATGCGAAATTTTCCGTCTTCATTCACATTTCGTTCAACCGCAGCGATGATCCCGCTGAATGTTCCATACGATGCCTGTGGCCATCCACTGAACACGATCGCCGGAAATCCATCGAACCAAAAGCGAACGCCTTGTCCGAGGTTCACCAGGGGCAGATCGACAGGACTGATGAACAGTTCCACCGCTTTTTGCATCTGATCGGGTACAATATCCAGGATCCGTTCGCCCTCTTTTACGATCTCTCCGATACCGGCTTTGCGGGCGTTGATCACCTGACCGTCTTGCGGGGCCAGAATAAAATACATGTCGTTTCGAATGGAATAACTGGCATACAGGTTTTGCAGCTTTGCCGTCTCTGCCTCACCGCCGGCTGCCTCAGAAAGTGCTTGCAGCTGATCACCTTGTGTCTTGGCGATCTTTTCGGCATAGGACTGTCGTATCGAATTTTGCTCGATCTCCAGAATGGTCTGTTCCTGGCGCTCATTGGCCAGTTTATTTTCGGCTGAAACTTTCTTGGCCAACGCATTTTGGAAATTGACCTTACGACGCTCCAGGTCTACCAGCGAAATAGCGCCTGACTGAAACAAATCTTGTCCCGCACTCAGCTGACGTTCATTCACGGCCACTTCATTCTGTGCAGCCTGAAGATCTTGCTGTCCCGCCTCAATTTTTCGGCGTTGCTGTTCCAGTTTGTTTCTGTTTTGTTCCAGTTTGAATTGCTGTTCTTGTTGTAGGGCATCTAACTGTGACCCGGCTCTATCTGCTTTGGAGCGGTAGAGAACCACGCTTCGCTGTTTGGCATCGAGTTGCTCACCCGTGCGTTGAACGAGTTGGGGATCGAGATACGATTCTTTGACCTCGGTCAGTTTCAAAATCGTATCTCCTTTTTTGACCCGGTCGCCCTCTTTCACATTCCAGCTCACGATGCGTCCGCCGATGATCGTATTGATCTGTTGAGGACGTTGCTCGGGGCGCAATGTAGTCACCCGACCCTTTGAGCGGATATTCTGTGTCCAGGGTAGAAACAAAAACAAAAACAGGGCGATCACAATTCCCCAGAACCAATAGCGAACGCGACTTTTCTGGTCATATCGATATATGTGCTCCTGAACGGAGGAACTCATTTGAAAGGCTTTCATGCGGATTGATTTTTAGATTCCTGATCCGATGTGTTCATTTCGATCCGATAGGGTGCGCGCCCGATAAAGTCGGGGTCATTGGTGACCACCACAACGGTTGTACTGCTCGGTAATTGCAGCAGATAATCTTGTATAGCGATCCGGTCTTCCGTGCTACAGCCACGCCAAGGTTCTTCCAGTAGCAATAATCGAGGCTTTTTGGCAAGGGCTCGCATCAAGAGAATCTTGCGGATCGTGCTGCCGGATAAACGGGCACCGAGGGGACTTACTTTAGTGTCCCATCCGGCGCCCCAACCTTGTATTTGCTTGTCGAAATGGATCTTTTTTGAGATCTCCATTAACTCGTCCACGGGGATCTCCATTTTTCCAAGTGTGACGTTCTCCCATACGGTACCTTGAAAAATATGCAAGCCACTCAGGCTGATCCCGATCTGCGCCCGAAGGGAATCCAGCTGATAATTCGATAGAGGGATCCCATCGATGGATAACTCTCCTTCGAATCCGGTGTAAATACCTCCCATGAGTTGAAGCAACGTAGACTTGCCGCTGCCTTCTGGTCCAACGATACAAGCTTTTCCACCAGCAGGGATCATCGCTTCTGTCACCTTGAGAATAGGGTGATTCTCCTGAAATCCGAATCGTAAATTCTTTATGTGAATCGAAACCCCTTCATTTCTCCAGGGCATGGCCAGCTTCCCGGTCTCTTCTTCTTCTTTATCCGTGAGTTTAGCCATCTTATCAACAGAAGTCAGTACATCATACACGCTATCCAAGTTGCCGATCAGTTTTTCAACGGCCCCGATCACTATGATGATCACGATCTCTGCGGCAATGAACTGTCCGATGTTCAATTGCTGATCGAGTAAGAGGAGCGAGCCCACCAACAACATACCGGCGGTAATGATGGTCTTGAATGCGACCAGTACACGGTATTGAAAGAGGAGGATCTGAAAATGCTCGGTGCGCTTATCCAGGTAACGGATGGTACGACGTTCAGCATTGCGCGTCAGTACCGGCCCGTCCGGTTCAAACTTAAATGCCTTGATTCCGCGCGCCATCTCCTCCAGCCAGGCGGCCAGACTGTATTTGTGTTTGCTTTCTTCCAGGCTGCTAGCCAACCCTTTTGGACCTGTATAATAAAGTATTCCTCCAAGTACCACGATCAACAGGATGCCGAAAAGAATAAAAGCAGGATGATAAAAAGATAGGAGGATCAATCCGAACAGGATCTGTATACTCGCCGTTGGAAAATCCAACAGTAGTTTGGAGAGCCCTTTCTGAAGTGCGGGAATCTCAAAGAAGCGGTTGACCAGCTCCGGCAAGTACAGTTCGTCTGCTTTTCTCAGATCGATCAATGGAAGTTTATTGGCGATGCCCTGTGTGTATCGGACAAAGAGCGTTTGCTGGATCTTCTCGATCAACTTCATCTGATTGATGTACATCAGCCCTGTAGCAACTACCCCGCCCACCACAGCGATGATCAGGATGACTAGAGAGGTGGAAAATGTTCCACCCAATACAAAATTGATGATGCTCTGTATACCAACAGGTAGAGAGAGCTGGATCAAACCAGCCAGTATGGCGTAGAAGTAAATGGAGGAGAAGGTGGATCGCTCCTCTTTGATCAGTTGCCAAATGCGGGCAACCGGAGTTGTATGACGTGACATGTTTGTTTGTTGATGTGAAAATTAGGGGCAGACAAAAACAGATTCTGCCATTCTGTACATCAACAAAAATCCGGAGGCGGGGTTTGTAAATCCAACGCCCGATCGACAGGGAGTTGACTGATCGTGGCGGGTATGATCGTAAGGGCTTCAGCAAAATCCCAGTTGTGATAGGTGGGAAGATGTTCTTCGGTCGGATTGAACATCTTACCGCCGGTATTGCTCTTTTCCTCGTCAATCAGAAAAACGGTCACCTCAGGCTCCGGCAGCAGCGATTGCGCAGCTGGCGCCAACACCGTGAGGGACAGAACGATCAGGGCTATGCAGGCTTTCCATTTCACGCGGCAAAAATATGTCTTGAGGACCTTATTCACCCTGATTAAGGAGGGCATTCCCGAAAATTGACATTATTTTGACTTGTTTCAGGCTAATTCTGCTGATATATTAGTCAAATAAATAAGATAAAAGCTAAACAAACCACCAATTTGGGACTCAAAAGCCTTTTTTCCGACTTCTTTCAAAGCGAGAAATCCTCCGGGATCGTTCTGATCGGCTGTACCATACTATCCCTTCTTATTGCCAATTCCGCCTGGGGCGAGGCCTATCACCATCTTTGGGAAACCCAGATCGGTCCCTATCCACTGGAGTTTTGGATTAATGATGGGCTGATGGCTATTTTCTTTCTGATGGTCGGGCTGGAGATCGAGCGGGAGATCTATGTAGGCGAACTCTCTTCTCCCCGGCAAGCCATCCTGCCCATCGTGGCGGCAATGGGAGGCATGCTCGTGCCCGCGGCCGTACATTTTGTTTTTAATGAGGGAACTCCCACTGCAGCCGGATTCGGCATCCCCATGGCAACGGATATCGCTTTTGCACTCGGCATCCTGTCGCTGGCCGGCAAATCAGTTCCTCTATCTCTCAAGATCTTTCTAACGGCTCTTGCCATCATCGATGATCTGGGCGCCATCCTGGTGATCGCTGTTTTCTACACCGCTGAACTTTCTCTAATTAACCTTTTTATCGCGCTGGGAATTTTTTTCGGACTATCTCTAATGGGTAAACTCGGCGTGCGTCGATTGATCTTCTATCTGATACCCGGAGTTTTTATGTGGTATTTTTTACACGAATCAGGCGTACATGCCACGATTAGCGGGGTACTACTAGCTTTTGCGATCCCTTTTGGTGGTACGGGAGCAGACTCTACATCCTACAGATTGCAACATGCTTTGCACAATCCGGTAGCGTTCGGTATCGTTCCACTTTTTGCACTCGCCAATACGGGGATTAAATTGGAGCCTGCTTTCTATAACAGTTTGGTTTCCCTGAACAGCTTGGGTATTATCGGAGGGTTGGTATTGGGTAAACCCATCGGCATTTTGAGTTTTTGCTGGCTCTCTGTAAAGATGGGTTGGGGGGCACTACCTAAGCAGGTCAATTGGAAACAACTGCTCGGTGCCGGTATGCTGGCTGGCATTGGTTTCACCATGTCCATTTTTATTACGCTGTTGGCATTTAATGAAGTTGCCCTTGTGAACGATTCCAAGATCGCTATTCTCACCGCATCCTTGGTAGCGGCGCTGACTGGATTGTTCTATTTGCGCAGCGTTGGGTCTTCTTCCAGTTCGACGGAGGAGTGAGGGATTCGATCGTATTCTTCTTTCCAGGCATACCAACCGAAGATCATCAGTCCGATGGCGATCGGCGTAAAGATGCCGATGATGATGATCCATACGATCGGATTATTGATGTCTTTTTGTCCGGCCGGATCGATGAAGCGAAACGCGGCATCCACTAAGCCGTAAATAGCCAGCGGACCCATTGCGATCCAGATCAGTCCGAAGTATTTTTTCAGTGCATTCATATTTCAGTCCGTTACGTTTTCATCGGCTTTGTTATCGAGATATAATACACCGATCACGAAGCACAGGGCTGTGATGGCGATCGGATACCAGAGTCCGACCAGCGGATCCTCCGGGAAAGAAGTACTCAGCAGCAGTCCGATGAAAGGCACAAGTCCGCCGAACACACCATTCCCAATGTGATAAGGCAGACTCATCGAGGTGTAACGAATACGTGTGGGAAATAATTCGACAAGGAAAGCGGCGATCGGTCCGTATACCATCGTTACATAGAGGATCAGTAAAAAAACCAACCCCACAAAACGCCAATACATTTCCTTGGAAAGTGTGATCACGCTCGCACCCGGATCAAGTGCGATGCTGTGTTCCAGAAAATATCCGAAAATGGGACGGTATGTGAGTACCGCCAGCAGCATGCCGCTCATCAGAATCCATTTTCGACCGATCCGGTCACTTAGCCAGCCGAAAAAAACGAAGAAAGGTGTTGCGCCCGCAATGGCCCAAAGCAGGATCGTTCGACTCTGTTCGAAATCCAGTTTGCATTTGGTTTCGAGGAAGCTCTGCGCATAGAATTGTCCGGTATACCAAACTACGCCCTCTCCCATAACAGCTCCGAACAACGCAAGTAATACCATTTTGAAATTCGCGCGATGCTGAAAAGATTCCTTCAGCGGATTCACCGAAGTCTTCCCGCTCGATTTCAGTTCGGCGAACAGTGGTGATTCGGACATATTCATTCGTATATAGATCGATACACCAACAAGCAGCAGTGAGATCCAGAACGGATATCGCCATCCACCCCATTCAGCGGTAAAGGATGCTTCCGGCATACTTGATTTCACTAGTAAGATCACACCCAGTGCCACGAATAAGCCGAGCGTGGCAGTTGTTTGTATCCAGCTTGTGTAATATCCTCTTCGGTTGGCAGGTGCATGTTCCGCCACATAGGTGGCCGCTCCTCCATATTCTCCGCCCAGGGCTAGTCCCTGCACCAGGCGCAGCAACAAAACAAGTATTGGCGCGAGTATGCCGATGGACGCATATCCGGGTATACAGCCGATCAAAAAGGTAGAGCCACCCATCAATACCAAGGTCAGGAGAAACGTGTACTTGCGCCCTACTTTATCGCCCAATCGGCCGAACACCAAGGCGCCAAACGGCCGCACGATGAAGCCGGCAGCAAAAATGGCCAGTGTGCTCAGTAAGGCAGCGGTGGGATTACCGGTCGGAAAGAATTGTACCGACAGGGTTTTTGCCAGCATCCCGAAAAGATAGAAGTCGTACCACTCGATCATGGTGCCCACCGAGGAGGCACCGATGATGCGGCCGATGGAAGATTGTGCCATTTCCGAAAGATAGTTGATAATTTTATACGCCTTCCCCGAAACCAACCGTATGCATCATCCTTATCAGATCCGTTCGCTCGAACAATATCATGCCGATTACAAACGCAGTATTGAAGATCCAGAAGGGTTCTGGTCGAATATCGCCGAGCATTTTATCTGGAGGAAAAAATGGGACAAGGTCCTGCAGTGGAACTTCAATGAACCACGTGTTCGCTGGTTCGAGGGTGCACAATTGAACATCACAGAAAATTGCATCGATCGGCACCTGGCTGATAAAGGCGACCAGCCTGCCATTATCTGGGAGCCCAACGATCCGAATGAGCGCACGCGTGTGGTCACCTATAATATTCTTCACAAGCGGGTGTGTCAGTTTGCTCAAGTGCTCATCAACAATGGTGTGAAGAAAGGCGATCGTGTCTGTATCTATATGGGGATGGTGCCGGAATTGGCTTATGCGGTACTTGGTTGTGCACGCATCGGGGCCATTCACAGTGTGATCTTCGGCGGATTTTCTGCACAAAGCATTGCTGATCGGTTGGCGGATGCCAAAGCAGAGTTCATTGTCACCTGCGATGGGGCCTATCGTGGTGTAAAGGACATACCACTCAAGTCGGTGATCGACGATGCGCTGGTAGGTAACACCACTATAAAGCGTGTGATCGTATATACGCGAACACGAACACCGGTATCGATGATCAAGGGGCGCGATGTTTGGTGGGAAGAGGAGATGGAGCATGCGGCCCTGCAATTGGAACAAGCGGGATCCGTGCATGTACCTGCAGTTGCCATGGAGGCAGAGGATCCGCTGTTCATCCTCTATACATCGGGGAGTACCGGTAAACCGAAAGGGGTGGTACATAGTTCGGCTGGTTATATGTTGTGGACGAACTACACATTCATCAACGTATTTCAGTATCAACCCGGACAGGTTCATTTCTGTACGGCGGATATCGGATGGATCACCGGACACAGTTACATTTTGTATGGTCCGCTTAGCGCCGGTGCCACCTCGGTCATGTTTGAAGGCATTCCCACCTGGCCCGATGCAGGAAGATTTTGGGACATCGTCGATAAGTACAAGGTAAATATTCTGTATACCGCACCGACAGCGATTCGAAGCTTGATGGGATTTGGCATGCAACCCCTCGACGGAAAAGATCTTTCCTCCTTGCAAGTGTTGGGTACGGTGGGAGAGCCCATCAATGAAGAGGCCTGGCATTGGTATGATGAGCATATCGGAAAGAAACGTTGTCCGATCGTCGATACTTGGTGGCAAACGGAAACCGGTGGTGTATTGATCTCCAATTTAGCCGGTATCACTCCGGCAAAAGCAGCTTGGGCAACCTTGCCACTTCCTGGTGTGCAACCTCTGTTGGTGGATGAAAACGGAAAACAAGTAAGTGAAAGAGATGAACAAGGGTTGATCAAGGGTAATCTGTGTATCAAGGCGCCCTGGCCATCGATCTTGCGAACCACTTATGGCGATCATGAGCGTTGCCGACAGAACTATTTCGCCACCTATGAAAATCTTTATTTTACCGGCGATGGTGCGTTGCAGGATGAGCAGGGGAATTTTCGCATTACGGGACGTGTGGATGATGTACTGAATGTTAGTGGTCACCGTATCGGTACCGCTGAAGTGGAGAATGCGATCAATGCACATGCGGGTGTAGTGGAGAGTGCGGTGGTGGGTTATCCGCATGACATCAAGGGACAGGGTATTTATGCGTATGTGATCGTCTCACATTATCATCAGGATGCCGAGCAAACTCGAAAAGATATTTTACAAACAGTTACACGGGTGATCGGTCCGATCGCGAAACCCGATAAAATTCAATTTGTGAGCGGCCTCCCTAAAACACGCAGTGGCAAGATCATGCGTCGCATCTTACGCAAGATCGCCGAAGGAGAAATCAGTAATCTGGGTGATACGACCACCTTGCTCGATCCGGGGGTGGTGGAGGAAATCATGCGGGGAGTTGAAGGATGAAGAAGATTAATGTTCACCCTTCACCCTTCACCCTTCATCTCTCACCCTTCATCCTATCTTTGCCCAAACTTCCCATATGAACGAGCGTATCATTGAGCGATTGGGTGTCGAATTGAACGAGATCCGTGAAGCCGGGTTATTTAAAACAGAGCGGATCATTGAGAGTCCGCAAGGACCGGAGATCACTGTAGGCGGAAAAAAAGTATTGAACTTTTGCGCAAATAACTATCTGGGCCTATCCAGTCACCCACGCGTCATCGAAGCGGCCCATCAAGCCATCGATCAGCGCGGCTTCGGCATGAGTAGTGTGCGATTTATTTGCGGAACGCAGGATATACATAAAGAACTTGAAGCAAAGATCTCTCAATTTCTGGGTGTTGAGGATACGATTCTCTATGCCGCAGCCTTTGATGCGAACGGCGGCGTCTTCGAGCCTTTGTTCAATGAACAGGATGCGATCATTTCCGATGCCTTGAACCATGCATCCATCATCGATGGCGTGCGTTTGTGTAAAGCACAGCGCTATCGGTACGAGCATAATAATATGTCGGACTTGGAAGCCAAATTACAAGAGGCAGCCGGCTGTCGGAGTCGGATTATTGTAACCGACGGTTCCTTCAGTATGGACGGTACGATCGCACAGCTCGATAAGATCGTGGAACTGGCCGAGCGATATGATGCGATCATCATGATCGATGAATGTCATTCTTCGGGTTTTTTAGGTAAGACCGGGAGAGGTACTCATGAATACCGCGGGGTGATGGGTAAGATCGATATCATCACAGGCACACTCGGTAAAGCACTGGGCGGGGCTTCGGGCGGATTCACCTCCGGACGCAAAGAGATCATCGAGATCCTGCGTCAGCGATCTCGTCCCTATCTATTCAGTAATACACTGGCTCCTTCCATTGTGGGCGCCTCGATCGCCGTATTGGATATGCTCACTGAAACCACTGACCTGCGCGATAAACTAGAGCGTAATACGCAATATTTCCGCACAAAAATGACCTCGGCCGGCTTTGATATCAAACCCGGCGATCATCCGATCGTGCCCATCATGCTCTACGATGCTGTATTGGCGCAGAAAATGGCAGCCCGTTTGCTCGAAGAGGGAATTTATGTGATCGGCTTTTTCTTCCCGGTTGTCGCAAAAGGTCAGGCCCGCATTCGCGTGCAACTCAGCGCTGCGCATGAAATGGAACAGATCGATCGGGCCATCGATGCATTTATTAAGGTTGGGCGAGAGCTGGGAGTGGTGAAGGGGGAGGAGTTGAGAGATGAGGGATGAGGGATGAGAGTTGAGAGGCAGTGGGGACGCGAAGTGATGCTGGTTCATTTTCTCAATCCCTTAACATAGTTTTGTGGGGTCCATTCGTTATCCATCCAATGTTTGCATACTTAAAAAATACCCGCATTTGGCTTTTTGCCATCATTCTGGCCTCTGTATTTGTCAGTTCCTGCGCTTCTATGAAACGGGATTGCACAGGCCGGAAGCATGTCAAGTTGAAGAACGGGATTTATCTATAGCGTTGAAGGATGAGGGATGAACGATGAGAGTTGAAAGACCGATGTTTTTATCTCATCTTTCATCCCTCATCTCTCAACGTATTCCGGTTCGTATCTTTGTCAAAACTCACGTATGCGTTTTTTGGCATTTGCTTCACTTTTAAGCGGTCTTGTTTTTTCTTCCTGTACGGTCAATAATAATGTCAAGGAGGATAAATCCCTGGCTCGTTTTTTCGAAGAAAATAAAGTCTCCGGTTGTTTTGCCATCATGAACAATGCCACCGGGCAGTTCACGACGTATAATCTGAACCGTTATCGGGATAGCAGCTACTTGCCGGCCAGTACGTTTAAGATCATCAACTCCCTGATCGGACTTCAAACAGGCGTGATCTCCGGCGACAGCATGATCATTAAATGGGATGGAGTGACCCGCGAGATTTCGGATTGGAACAAGGACCTGTCCATGTACGAGGCTTTTCGCGTCTCTGCCCTGCCGTATTACCAAGAGGTAGCTCGACGGATCGGGAAAGATACCATGACTCTTTGGTTGGATAGTTTGAAATACGGAATGCGCTCCGTCAATGATACGTTTCGCTTGCGCTCAGCCGTTGACTCGTTCTGGATCGACAATTCAGTCAAGATCACACCCGACGAGCAATTGGGCATCGTAAAGCGTCTATACTTCAACCAACTTCCTTTTTATAAGTCCTACCAAGAAACCGTCAAGCGTGCTATGCTTCGCGAAAGCAACACCAAATACCGGATGGGCTACAAGACCGGAATGGGATATACAGAAGCCGGTCATTTGTTGGGATGGGTCGTGGGTTGGATCGAGGAAAACAATCATCCTTATTTCTTTGTATTGAATTTAGAGACAGCTGATCGGAATGTTGAAATGTCGACATTTCGCATGAAAATGCTGACCGATATCTTGGATCAACTCGGATTTCGGAAAGGCGAAAAATGATGAACCATGCAGGATAGCCAGCACTATACGGAATCGATCACCGGATACAAACGGTTGAAAACATTACCCGTCCGCATCGGTGATCTCTGGCTAGGGGACGGTCATCCGATTCGGGTGCAGACAATGACCACCACCGATACAATGGATACGATCGCCACGGTGGAACAAAGTATTCGTTGCATAGAAGCCGGTGCCGAACTGGTCCGCATCACCGCTCCCTCCAAGAAAGAAGCAGAGAACCTGCTGAACATAAAAAACGAACTCCGCAAACGCGGTTATACTACGCCCATCGTTGCGGATATACATTTCACGCCCAATGCGGCGGAGATCGCAGCCCGTATCGTTGAGAAAGTCCGCGTGAACCCGGGCAACTATGTCGACAAAAAGAAATTTGAACAGATCGAATACACCGATGCCGAATACGCGGAAGAGATCGATCGTATCCGCGAACGATTCACGCCCCTGGTCCGGATCTGCAAAGAACACGGAACCGCCATGCGCATCGGAACCAATCATGGTTCACTGAGTGATCGCATCATGAGCCGATATGGCGATACGGCGATCGGCATGGTGGAAAGTGCCATGGAGTTTTTACGGATCGCTCGTGCTGAGGATTTTCACAATATCGTACTGAGCATGAAGAGCAGCAACCCGCAAGTGATGGTACAGGCCTACCGCTTGCTGGTGAGTACGATGAACGAAGAATTTGGCGTGTGTTATCCGTTGCATCTCGGCGTCACAGAAGCCGGTGACGGAGAAGACGGAAGAATTAAAAGTGCCATCGGCATCGGCACCTTACTGGAGGATGGGATCGGCGATACGATCCGCGTATCCCTAACGGAAGATCCTGAGTTTGAGATCCCCGTTTGCCGCGATATCGTCAAGCGATACAACAACCGAAACGAAATATCTAAAACAGCGGTACCGTCGATACAAGCCCTTCCGTACTCACCGGTAGAATATAAGCGTCGCAACAGCTTTGCGGTGGATCGAGTGGGCGGTAAACAGGTTCCGGTGGTAATTGCTGATCTGAGTCGAACCGATTTAAGCAGCCCTGAATCACTCCGGTCGATCGGATACACCTACGATGCGGTAACCGATAAGTGGAGCATAGCAGATGCGGCTGCCGACTATGTTTTTGTCGGAAATAAACAATTGACTTTCGCGCTTCCCGGAACGCTGAAGATCATCGCTTATCCCGATGCTTGTAGGCAAGCCAATGATGTAACGTACTACACGCCGATATTCGATGCGGCCGGATTTCTGCAATCCGACCAACGTCATCCGCACTTGAATTGGGTGATGATCGATTGTTTCTCTGACGATACCCAGATCAATGACTACACACATTTGGATGAGCTGGCTAATGATCCGACCGTAGTGCTTTGTTTGAGCAGTCGCAGAAAGAATGCGATGCAAGCTGTTCGTCGCATGTTTATGGAGCTTATGCAACGGGGCATAGAGAACCCGGTTATATTGCTCACCGATAGTTCAGCACAGACTCCGGACGATCATTTGATCCATTTTGCGACAGAAACCGGAGCCTTGTTATTAGATGGGTTAGGAGACGGGATTTGTTTGGGCTATACTTCGACGGCTGGTATCGATCAAACCCAAGTGAAGGGTCGCACCTACCTGCCGGTCAAGGATATGGATCAATTCACTAATAATACTGCGTTCAGCATTTTGCAAGCAACGCGGACTCGTATTTCAAAAACCGAATACATCAGTTGCCCCAGTTGCGGGCGTACTCTATTCGATCTGCAGGAAACAACCGCCAAGATCAGGTCGGTTACGCATCACCTCAAGGGACTTAAGATCGCCATCATGGGTTGTATTGTGAACGGTCCGGGTGAAATGGCCGATGCCGATTTCGGATACGTAGGAAGCGGTCCGGGTAAGATCACCTTATACAAGGGCAAAGAAGTCGTGAAGAAAAATGTGAATAGCGAGATCGCGGTGGAAGAACTCATCAATCTGCTGAAAGTCGAAGGCGTTTGGCAGGAGAAGGAAGTTTAGAACCATCTCAACTCCCTCAACGCTCTCAACTTACTTCCTACCTTCGGACTCATGTACTACCTGATTTATCCGCTCCTTTGGTTGCTTTCGCTGCTGCCGTTCCGGGTATTATATCTGTTGGCGGACGGCATTTATTTTTTGGTTTTTCATGTATTCGGTTATCGCAAAGCCGTCGTGCTCTCCAATTTACGCATTGCTTTTCCGGAGAAAACCGAATCGGAGCGCGTGATCATCGCCAAGCAGTTTTATCACAATATGATCGATACGTTTGTAGACTCGATCAAATTCATCACGCTTTCTAAAAAACAAGCGCTTCAACGCAGCTCGGCTGATTTTCATGTACTCGATCAAGCATTGGCTCAAGGCAAGCCTGTATATGCTTTCGGTTGCCATCAGTTCAATTGGGAATATGTGAATGTGCTGTTTCCGTTGCATTTGAAGGTTCCATTCATCGGTGTATATATGCCGATTGCCAACCGGGTACTAGATCGGATCTTTTATGATTTCCGGAAGCGATATGGTACGGTGTTGGTGGCCGCTACCGATTTCAAAGAGAAAAGAGATGAGCTGCTGAAAGGACAATATGTGTTAGGCTTAGCGGCCGATCAAAATCCGGGTCACCCGGCCAATGCTTTTTGGATGCCGTTTTTCGGAAAGCCTGCACCTTTTGTAACGGGTCCGGCAAAAGGGGCCATCCGCTCCGATGCCGTTGTGGTGATGGCGGAGATGCGGCGACTGAAACGAGGGCATTATCATTTCGGCATGCGGATCATAGCCGAATCGGTAAAGGATATGCAGGCGGCCGATCTGGCAAAGCGATATCGAGATGAACTGGAGCGCGTGATCCGTCAAGACCCTGCCAACTATCTATGGAGTCACCGGAGGTGGAAGTATGAGTGGAAGGCGGAATACGGAGAGCTCAGATGAAGGGTGAAAGATGAATTTATTGAAAGATTTCACCTTTCACCTTTCAACTTACTTATCGCGCTCCATCCCCCCAACACATTACGGATCTGATGGAAGCCTTGACGTTTGAATAAGGAGGCCGCGATGACGCTTCGGTAGCCACCGGCACAATGGATGTATAGATTTTGATGATCCTCGATGTTGGCCATGGAGCCGGGATCGGTCAATCCGTTCAGGGGCATGTTCACAGCTTCTTTCAAATGATCGGTCTCGAATTCAGATTCTTTTCGAACATCTACCACGATCAGATTCGGATCGTGCGGAAGATCCATCAGCAGTTCATCTGCTTCTACGTCAATGATCAGGTCGATTTCCTCGCCAGCATTCGCCCAGGCTTCATAACCACCTTGCAGGTGTCCCTCGATCTTATCAAATCCTACTCGGGCCAGTCGCACAATACTCTCTTTCTCTTTACCGGTTTCAGTGATCAACAACATGGGTGCGTCAAAGGGAAGGAGTCCGCCTGCCCATTCGGCAAATCTTCCTTCCAGTCCGATACTGATGGAGCCGGGCACGAAACCTGTTGTGAACTCAGTGGCGGGACGAGTATCAAGCAAGATGGTATTCTCTTGGATAGCCGATTTAAAATCAGTTACGGATAATGACTGCATGCCTTTTTCTATAACAGCATCAAGCGGATCATATCCTTCTTTGTTGATCCGCGCATTGATGGGAAAATAGGGAGGGGGAGGCGCGATACCATCGGTCACTTGTTTAATGAATGCTGCTTTCGAGGCTGCCTTCATCGCATAATTGGTGGCTTTTTCATCACCGATCGTGCTGAATGTATTCGGTCCCAGACTTTTTCCGCAGGCGCTACCCGGACCATGTGCCGGGTATACGGTCACTTCATTGGAAAGTGGCATCAGCTTGCGCTGAATGCTATCATATAGCATGCCCGCCAGATCCTCCATCGTCAAATCAACTCCTTTTTGTGCCAGATCAGGACGTCCTACATCTCCCACAAACAGCGTATCGCCGGTGAACACACAATGGGGCTTATTGGTTGCGTCTTTGAGTAAATAGCAAGTAGATTCCAGCGTATGGCCAGGAGTATGCAGCACCTCAAAACAAAGCTCACCGAGCGGAATGATCTCACCATCGGTGGTTTTGCGGATCGGAAATTTGGTGATGGCGTTCGGACCGTAAATGATGGGGGCGCCGGTGACTTTAGCCAGGTCGAGGTGACCGCTGACAAAATCAGCATGAAAATGCGTCTCAAAAATGTATTTGATGGTGGCGTTCCGCTCTTTTGCCAATTCAAGATAGGTATCGATATCACGAAGCGGATCGATGACGGCAGCTTCGCCGTTGCTCTCTACATAATAGGCGGCCTCGCTGAGGCATTTAGTGTACAGCTGTTGAATGAACATGGGGCTCTGTTTGAATTCCCCGCGAAAGTACAGCGGATGCCTGAATCAACCGATCCGTTATCAGTTTCCGGCGATGGTCTGCGTGATCTGATTGATCTGACGGATACGGGTAAGGTTCGGAGCGTAATAGATGAACTTTCCGTCCCGCTTGGTCTTTACAAAACCGGCTTTACGAAGGATGGCCAGATGCTGGGAAGCGACCGATTGCTCCAGCCGAAGTTT
>CANGZN010000018.1 GCA_947458625.1 Chitinophagaceae bacterium | reverse complement strand
GGCAAAAAATCCGTATCTGATCGACGAAATTACTTTTCTCCACGTGGTTGATTGGCTGCAAATATACCTGATGTCGGGGGCATAGCCCTAAATGAAAGATCCCGGCCAAGGCCGGGATCTGATCGCTTAGAAGGATGTATGATCTATTGGATCAGGAATTTCTGTTGGTAGGACTGCCGGCTCTCTGTACCACTGAGTTTCATGAGATAGAGACCTTGTGTTTGTCCCTTCGGTAAAACAACCGGCATGGTGCTGTTCTCCAGGCTGATCTGTACGGCCTGATTCATGACTTGTCGACCGAGCATGTCGGTTATTTCCAACTGATATCCGCCAGGAATGAGGTCACGCAAGCGCAGCTGGAACTGATTGTTGAGGATCGGGTTGGGATAAATCGACATGGAACCTTTTCCTGTTTCAAGGAGCTGGGGTGTTTCCGGTTTGGCATTTGCGGTGTTGGTCTGACTACGCAATACATTTCCGTTGGCGAGATCGGATCCGTTCCAGGAAGTTTCTTTAACGGGCCATGCGGCAGCTGTCCAGTTCGCGGCATCGATCAGGAAATAGCCCGGCTGTACAGCACTGGTTACGAGGATCTGATTTTTATCTGTTACGGCCATGCCATTGATGCTGAATCCGACAGGCAATCCTTTGATCGTGCCGAGGTGCGTGGCGACTTTAGTAGCAATGTTGATTCGAAAAATGTATTGAGCGGAAGTCATCAGGTACAGATTGCCTTTGTCATCTGCGATCATATCACCTCCGAAGCTGGTGCAGGAGAGATGGACCGATTGACCGTTGTTGGCGGCGTCGTCGACCAGGCTGCCCAGGTCCTCGATGACAGGTAATCCGCCTGTTGTGAACCGGATCAAGTGACGAGCATCGTTAGTTAGTGCATATCCGTAGCCATCGTTACCGATCGTCATACGGGTAACCATCGCACCGGCATCAGTTGTGGTGGTTCGGTTGTTGGCAAGCGGTGTGCCAGACACATAATAGGTTTTCCAATTATTCAGATCGATGTAGCGCAACTGATCGATCTGCATGGGTGTGAAGAATAAGCGATTGGTGCGAGGGTCTAAGGCCATGGCAGCTACACCCGATTGAAACGGTGCATCGCTGGTGAGTGTGGCTTTTCCTGAACCGGCCTGAAAAATAGGTCGCTGATTATTCAGTCCTTCGTACAAAGGCTGCGTCACAAAACCACCCGTCAGGTCTATCCGACGCAGAAAATGCCAATTCGATCCGCCCGATTGTTGATCGGTGATGGTGTAGGCAAAACGATCAGATTGCGCCTGACTAAGCAAGGTGCATGCGGTAAGCGTGAGAAGGGGTAGAATTTTTTTCATGATCAGGTTCCTTTATGAGGCTAATTTACTGTAAAATGGATGATAAGTGGTATGATTACAATTTGTAGAAAGTAGAATGTATAAGGTAGAAGGTTTAAAGTTGATAGTCGAATGTATGGTCAATCAACCCTCTACTTTCTACCGTTTTTCAGGTTTTTGTATCCCACGTCATCAAAATTTCGTTTCGTGGGTGCTTTTCGTAGGGGTCGGCAGGGTTTCAGCGTTTCGTGACAAGCTTTCGGAAGTTCCTGATACAGGCGGGTGCCCTCGGTTTTCCATTCGATGAGTTGATCGCTTGCTTTTTTGATGACTTTACCCGGATTACCTACCACAATACTACGGGCCGGGATTTTCTCTCCTTCTTTGATGAAGGTGAGCGCTCCCACGATGCTTTCATCGCCCAGTTCTACATTGTCCATCACCACGGCATTCATTCCCACCAGGCAATTTTTACCGATATGTGCTCCATGAATGATGGCGCCGTGACCGATGTGCGCGCCTTCTTCAAGAACAACCGTTACGCCCGGAAACATATGAATGGTGCAATTCTCCTGAACATTGCAGCCATCTTTCAGGATGATCTCGCCCCAGTCGCCGCGCAGGGCCGCACCCGGACCGATATAGCAATCTTTTCCTATGGTGACTGCGCCGGTGACCACAGCCTGTGGATGTACGAATGCGGATGGATGCACGACGGGTTTGTTGCCGTTGAATGCGTAAAACATCAGATCAGTTTTTTATCGGTGCGATAGCAAAGACCTTTGAACTGCGCTACTAATTTTTCGTCCTGATTCACGATGCGAATGGTGTAGAGGCCGGTCGATCGTCCGTTATGCTCCTCTTTTGCAGTAGCCGTGAGCGTATCGCCTACACGCACTTCTCTTGTAAAATTGATGGAAGTGTCCAGTGCCACGGAGAGTTGATTTCGGTTGTTGCAGGCAAAGGCAAAGGCACTGTCGGCCAGTGAAAAAGCTACCCCGCCGTGTGCGATGCCGAAGCCATTCACCATTTCTTCGCGGATCTTCATTCGAATGCAACTTTCTCCGGTTTTGATGTCCAGCACTTCGATCCCCAACCATTGCGAGAATCGATCGTGTTGCATCATGTGTTCAACGACACGCCTGGCTTCTGTATTTGGGTCTGACATGTTGGTTTATTTTCCGGTGAATCGCGGATTGCGTTTTTCTAAAAAAGCATTTACGCCTTCTTGAAAATCAAGTGTCGCAGCGGCCTCTTGCTGAAGATCATCCTCTGTTTGCAATTGCTGCTCGAGTGTTTGTGTCGCGGAAAGCTGTACTTGTTTTTTTATGCGGGCCAATGCTTGCGTAGGCATTTGAGAAAGCTGTTCCGCCAAATTCATCGCCGCAGTTGAGAAATCCGCATCCGGATATACGGCATAGATCATGCCTTGTTGTTCCGCTTCACGAGCTCCGATCTTATCTCCCAGCATCATCCACGCAGTTGCCTTTTGCTTACCCACCAAGCGCGGCAAAAAGAAACTTCCTCCCGTATCGGGCACCAGTCCAATTTTAGAAAAGGCTTGAATGAATGAAGCAGATTCAGCGGCTACGGTGATGTCGCAACAGAGCGCAAGATTGGCGCCTGCGCCGGCGGCTACACCGTTCACGGCAGCCACAACTGGTTTTTCGAGGGCTACGATTTTTCGAACGATCGGGTTGTAATGTTCAGCCAGGATTTTTTTCATGCCCGGTCCGTTCGGATCGATGGCTTCTGCCAGATCTTGGCCGGAACAAAATGCTTTTCCTGTGCCTGTGATCAATACCGCGCGAATGGAGGGGTCAGCACATTCGTCAAGAGCTGTTTGCAGGGCTAATGCCATCTCCCGATTGAAGGCATTGTATTTGTCGGGGCGATTCAGGGTCAGTACCGCCAGCGCTCCTTTTATTTCTTTGATCAGTGTCGGCATGTGATGATTCTTATTTAGTTAACTCAATGACATTTGAAAAAATCAAACGGCTCTTGACAATCCCTACATTGATAGAGTGCCTTGCAGGCCGTCGATCCGAATTCACTCACGAGTCGGGTATTGTTGGATCCGCATCGAGGGCAACCCACTCCGTCTTCCGGGATCGTGAATCGTTTATCGGGTGGAGCGATTCCGTATTCTTTTAATTTTTCTTTACCGGCTTCACTCATCCAGTCGGTGGTCCAGGCCGGACGGATCGATTGTTCGATGCGAACATTTTTATAGCCGGCAGCGGCTAGCTCCATTCGAATGTTGGCTGCGATCATATCCATGGCCGGGCATCCGGTGTAGGTGGAGGTGATCGTCACGATCAGTTCATCACCTTTGAATGCTACGTTTCGAACGATGCCCAGATCTAATATGGTAAGTACGGGTACTTCCGGGTCGGTTACCCGTCCCAGGATCTCATAAATAGATTCGATCGTATCCGTTATTTTTTCCATTACCATTCACAACCCGGGTAGCTGCGCTGCAGGTATTGCATCTCAGCGAGTATGAATCCGAGGTGCTCGCTGTGTATACCTTTTTTACCTCCGCTGCGCATGAATGTATTTTCCGGCGCATCGATGTTTGCTTCAGCAAAAGAGGTTTTTATTTTTTCTTTCCAGGCTGTTTCCAAGTCAGTGACAACGATGCCCGAGGCAGTTTCAAAAGATTCAGGCATGAACATTTCTCCGGTGTATGTCCAGATCGATGCCAGGGCACTCAATATTCTACTTCTACTTTCCTCGGTTCCATCACCCAGGCGGATCACCCATTCGCTGCTCCATCGAACATGGTAGTTCACTTCTTTCAGTGTTTTTTCCGAAATAGCGGCCAGTCGCTCGTCATCGTGTGTGGTCAGTTTTTGAAAAAGTAGTTGTTGATAGCTGCTAAAAAGGAACTGGCGGAGTGTGGTGAATGCCCAATCGCCTTTGGGTTGTTCCACGAGCAGGATATTTCGAAACTGACGTTCATCGCGCAGGTAGGCGAGATCGTCTTCGGTGGTTCCGTTTCCTTTCAGCTCCGCGGCGTATTGATAGAAACTTCGGGCTTGTCCGATGAGGTCGAGTGAAATATTTGAGATCGCGATGTCTTGTTCGAGTACAGGGCCGTGGCCGCACCACTCGGCATTGCGTTGTCCGAGAATGAGGGCATTGTCGGCCAGGTGAAGGATATAATCGAGTGTTGCCTTCATGTGTTACATGTGATTGATTTCGTCGGGCAGATCGTAAAAGGTGGGGTGACGATAGATCTTGTCGGCTGCCGGATCATAGAGCTCACCGGACTCTTCAGGTCGCGATGCATGGATGTCTTGGCTTTTCACCACCCAGATGCTGACGCCTTCTTGTCGGCGCGTGTATACATCGCGGGCATTTTCAATGGCCATTTGTGCATCGGTGGCATGCAAGCTGCCTACGTGTTTATGATCGAGGCCTTGTTTGCTTCGGATAAAAACTTCCCAGAGTGGCCAGTCATTTTTAGGTCCTTGTGGAGCCGGAGCGCCACCCGTTTCTTGTCCGGGTATATCTCCATAGAAAAACCGACGGATGTATGATTTCATATCGTTTGTTTAGGCGGCGTTGGCGTCAGCGCGTTTTTGTTTTTTTGCTGCATGGGCGGCGGCAGCTTCGCGCACCCAGGCACCTTCCTCCCAGGCTTTTTTGCGGGCCTGCAGGCGTTCGAGGTTGCAGGGGCCGTTTCCTTTTACGACTTGCCAAAATTCATTCCAATCGATCTCTCCAAAATCATAATGTTTTGTCTCTTCATTCCATTTCAGATTCGGATCGGGCAGCGTCATGCCTAATAATTTGACTTGCTCAACGCACATGTCCACGAACTGCTGACGCAATTCGTCGTTGGTTTTGCGTTTGATCTTCCATTTCATGCTTTGGTCGCTGTTGGTGCTTTCGCTGTCACGCGGACCGAACATCATGAGGGCAGGCCACCACCAGCGGTTGATCGCGTCTTGGCACATGGTGCGTTGTGCTTCGGATCCTTTGGAGAGCACTAATAACGATTCAAATCCCTGACGCTGATGGAAACTTTCTTCTTTGCAGATGCGTACCATGGCGCGTGCATAAGGTCCGTATGACGTGCGGGTGAGCATTACCTGATTCATGATCGCGGCTCCGTCGACCAGCCAGCCGACGGTACCGATATCAGCCCAGGTAAGCGTGGGATAATTGAAGATGGAGGAGTATTTGGCTCGACCGGAATGCAGGTCGTTGATCGTCTCTTCGCGGGAGGTGCCCAATGTTTCACAGGCGGAATAGAGATAGAGTCCGTGACCGGCTTCGTCTTGCACTTTGGCAAGCAGAATGGCTTTACGTTTCAGAGATGGTGCGCGTGAGATCCAGTTGCCTTCGGGCAGCATACCGACGATTTCGCTATGTGCGTGTTGACTGATCTGTCGGATGTTGGTCTTGCGATAGGCGTCGGGCATCCAATCGAGTGGTTCGATCTTGATCTCCGCGTCGATGGTATCCTGAAAATGTTTCTCGAGGTCGTGAACGGACATAGGAAAAGTTTAACCCGACAAATTTAATCAATCCGAACGGCTGTTTGGAAAATTGTGGAGTTGTTTCGGGCTATTTCGCGTCGAAGTCTACCACGAGTTTTTCGCTGGTGGGGATGGCCTGACAGGTTAGGATGAATCCTTGTCGAACCTCCTCATCCTCCAGTCCCCAGTTCACTTCCATGGATGCTTCACCCTCCACCAATTTAGCCTTACAGGTGCAGCACATACCGCCTTTGCAGGCATAGGGCAGATCGGCGCCTTGTTTTAGGGCGGCATCCAGGATGGTTTGGGATCCTCCGAGGGGGATGTTCACGTCTACGGCTCTGCCATCGACACGGAGGGTGACGATGCTTTGGGGGCCGAGTGTTTCGGAGTCGTTCGTCGGTTTTTTATCGGACCGTTTCTGCTGAGCAGCGGTCGTGAAAAGTTCGAAATGAATTTTTTCGGAGGCGATGCCGAGGGTTGGAAGTGTTTGTCGGGCTGTTTCGATCATGGCTTCCGGTCCGCAGAGGTAACAGTCATCAACGCTTTTATAGTCGATCAATGCGGCCAGTCGTTCCATTTTGTTTGCGTCGATTCTTCCTTCGTTGATGTCGCTGTCGGTTCGTTCGCGGCTGAGAATGTGAATGAGTTGCAATCGGCCGAGGAATTTATTCTTCCAGCCCTCCAATTCTTCGAAGAAGATGATGGATTGGCGGTCGCGGTTTCCGTATATCAGGGTGAATCGACTGTTTGGCTCGGTGTACAGCACCGATTTCAGAATGGAAAGAACGGGGGTGATACCGCTACCGGCGGCGATAGCGAGATAATGTTTTTGGTTGGCGGTGTGCAGTTCAGGATGAAATTTTCCCATCGGAGGCATGACATCGATGAGATCACCTTTTTTTAGTGTGCCGTGTGCATAGTTTGAAAATTTTCCATCCTCGATCTTCTTGATCGCAACGGTCCATTTGTTTTCGTGGGGTGCGCTGCATAGGGAATAGGAGCGACGAACTTCTTCGCCCTCGATGCCCGTGCGAAAGGTGAGGTATTGTCCGGGTAAGTACTTGAATTCGTTCTGCAGATCTTTCGGCACTTCGATCTCTACGGAAATACAATCGGCAGTTTCCGCTTGTATAGCGCGGATGGGTAGGGCGTGAAAATGGGTTGCCATCAGGAAGCTTTACGGAGGCCGTCGATAAGAATTCGGATCATGTGATTGGAAAGTTCATCGGCGCTGATCTTGGTTTTACTGCGGTGCCAGGATTCGATGCCGTTTACGGCGTGCAGCATGACCAGCACGGCAGTGGGGGCATCGATGCGCCGGATCTCACCTTTGGCGATTCCTTCTTCCAGGATAGCAGCAAAGCGTTTGCGGTAGCTGCGGCGTTGGGTTTGAAAATTGGCCCGGAAGGGTTCGTCGAGATGACGCCATTCACGGTCGCACACAATTACCTTTTCGTAATTGTCGATCATTTGCTCAATATGGAAGCGCAGGATCGATTCGATCTTGTTGATGGTGTTTTGGCGGTTCGATTCCACCTCCTGTAATTTTTCATTGAAGAGGTTGGCCACTTCAAAGCAGATGGATTCCAGGATCTCGTTTTTGGATCGGATATGGTTATAGAGGCTGGCAGCTTCGATGCCGACGGTTTCAGCCAGGTCGCGCATGGAGGAGGCGGCGAATCCGCGCTCCCGAAACATGGTAGCTGCCCGCTGAAGGATCAGGCCTTTTTTCGATGCTTTTTTCCGCTCGGTCTTTTTCATATTTCAAATATATGAAACCTCGAGGGGACAGGACTTTGCGCCCGGTATCATCGATAATTTATGTAGGTTTGCCGCGCTTTACTCATTACAATATTCAACTATGTCCCTTATTTCTGTAGGCACCATGGCCTTCGATGCGATCGAAACCCCATTTGGAAAGACTGACCGCATCATTGGCGGATCGGCCACCTATGTTGCCTATGCGGCCAGTCATTTCGTGCAGCCTGTCAAACAGATCTCCATTGTAGGAAATGATTTTCCCGAATCGGAAATGGAGGATCTCCGTAGCCGTGGCGTCCATTTGGACGGTGTGGATGTACGTACCGATAAGAAATCCTTTTTCTGGAGCGGGAAATATCACAACGACATGAACAGCCGCGACACGCTGGTCACCGACCTGAATGTGCTGGCCGATTTCGATCCGCATATTCCCGATGGGTATCAGGGGGCTGAGTTCCTGATGCTGGGAAACATCATGCCCACGCTGCAGCTGAATGTGATACAAGAGTTGAAGCAGCGTCCGAAACTGATCGTGCTCGACACCATGAATTTCTGGATGAACACTGCGATGAACGATCTGAAGATCGTGTTGCGGTACGTCGATCTGTTGCTTGTGAATGATGAGGAAGCTCGTCAGTTGTCCGGCGAGTATTCTTTGGTAAAAGCGGCCAAGGCCATTCTACAGATGGGCCCCAAGTATCTGATCATCAAAAAAGGAGAGCATGGCGCCTTGCTTTTCCATGGCGATCAGGTGTTCTACTCTGCTGCACTTCCTTTGGAAGAGGTATATGACCCTACCGGAGCGGGTGATACATTCGCCGGCGGATTTATCGGTTATCTGGCTAAAACCGGCGACATTTCCTTCGAGAATATGAAACGTGCGATCATCGTGGGTTCTGCGATGGCGAGTTTCTGTGTCGAGAAATTCGGTCCCACTCGTTTGAAGGAGATCAATCAAGCTGATATTGAGAACCGTATCCGTCAATTCAAAGATCTGGTCAATTTCGATATCGAGTTGGCATAAGCTAATTTTCTTATTTAGGCGGTAAAGCGGAGTATAGATTCGCTTTACCGTTTTTTTATGTCAGATCACCTAGCTATTACAACTAGTTTTTTCTCTTTACTGATTATTCCTTTTGTTGATAATATTTCGAACAGTAGAATATATTGTCCTCCTGCCAGCGGGTAGCCTTTTTCATCCAGTCCGTCCCAATTGAAAATGGTATCCGTTCCGACCAGTGCCAGGTTTGCCAATTCACGAACCAGTACGCCTGATGCGTGAAATATTCGGATGCGTATCCGGTTAGCTGTCTCCGTACGTTGAATGCGGATTTGCAGCCTATCATCTCTTCCGTCCCCATCCGGTGAGAGGATGTTCGAGGATAGCTCAATTTGCTGAGATGTAATGAACGATCGGTATTGTGAGTTGCGGCGGGTTGGGGTTCCGTATCCTACGGTACTGGCGGCCGATTGCCAGTTGTTTCTGTTTTGTGTTGCCAGATTCGGATCGATCCGCTCTAGGGCCACGCCGGTGCGGGACTGAAGTCGGGGGAAATGCCAGTCCGCGTTGTATCGAAGTTCGTCCACCACTATGCCTTGGCCATTTAAAACAACCAGACTTCCTTCGGTATCTGGCAGTGAGGGCAGCGCATCCGTTCTCAGCACTAGCTCCGGCTCTTGTACGAAGTAATTTCTTGTCAATGCCTTCGGGTCGGCGGTTAACACTAGATGATCGCCAGGGAAAAAATAGGTGGGTTCTGAGGTGATCCGTTGTATGATGCCCAAGCCTCCGCCGACAGACCGATTCGTAACATGAAGCTGTGACAGGTCGATGATCTTTTTGCCCTTGTGGAACAGTTCAACATAATCCGATCCACCGGCGGGTGGGTCGAACAGGATCTCGTTGATCCGTAGGTCTGCTGTATCAGGCATGGTGGGGATGCCGATGCGAATTGATTGCGACCGGTCCGAAACATTACCGATCACATCTTTGATTTCGATATTGGTGAGTGTATAAACCTTATTCCTGAGTAAGGGCCAATCCGTTCTCAACTCAACCCGATCGTATAGAGGAGGCAGGCATCTGGCTTCTACTATTTCCCGGCTGTCGGATAGATGAAACAGTCCCTCTTGACTGACGGCAAGGCTATCTAATGCTTCGTCAAACAGTACAAGCAAGTGGGACGAGTCGAGTGCATATCCTTTTTTGAGGATAGGCGGTTCTTGATCGATCAATGTTCGTCTGATTGAATTCGGTTGGCCGGGACTGCCGCCCGCATTATTGATGGAGGATGCCCAATTGGGTTGAAATAATCCGGGGAGTCGGGCATCGATCATTTCAAGAGACCAGCCCCCTTGTTTTTTCAATTCGGTTGAGTGCCAGTTTACCGAGTATTCGATCGCATGGATGACTTGTCCGGCAGCATTGCGGAGTACCAATATCTCCCCGTCATTATCAAGTGATGGGAAACTGGTTAGCCCGATGCAACGGCCATACGTACTGAGTGCGGTAACGGACGAGTTGGCGCAGAGGATGAGCAGACTGTCGGGGTAAAGGGTGATGTTCGGTATCGGACCGGATTGTCCGCCGGCATCGCCCAGGCGCCAGCCCTGTAACGGTATCGGGGCGAGGGAGCGGTTTCGTATCTCGATCCATTCGGTGTTGGGGAGTCCGACAGGAGGAGCAGGATCTGCAAAGATCTCATGTATCACTACCTCGTAACGTTGTGCAAGAAGAGGAGAGCCGATAAGAATGAATAGTAATAGTTGGAAGAGGCGCATGGTGTAAAAATGAGAGTTGGGTTTGGCCGTTTCCAAGAAAAAGGGAGTGGAATAATCCGGAATGCTTGGAGAAAAAAACGGCGGCGGCTAATTTCGCGGGCACGATACCTGCCAACAGGTCTTTATTCAAAGGCCTTCACTTTTTAAATACACGAACGATGAAAGTTGCTGTGGTCGGTGCCACCGGATTGGTCGGCACCAAGATGTTACAAGTGTTGGCGGAGCGAAAATTCCCCGTTACGGAACTCATTCCCGTAGCCTCTGAACGTTCGATCGGAAAATTGATTTCTTTTCAGGGTAAAGAGTACCCGGTTGTTTCCATGGAGGAGGCGATCCGATTGAAGCCTGCCGTTGCGATCTTTTCAGCAGGTGGCAGTACGTCATTGGAGTGGGCACCCAGGTTTGCGGAAGCGGGCATACCCGTAATCGATAATTCATCTGCCTGGCGGATGGATCCGACCAAGAAATTGGTTGTGCCCGAGATCAATGCGGATGAATTGACAAAACAAGATCTCATCATTGCGAATCCGAATTGCTCGACCATACAAATGGTGGTGGCGCTTAACCCGCTTCACAAGCAATACGGTATCAAGCGAATTGTAGTCAGTACCTATCAGAGTGTAACCGGGACGGGCGTAAAAGCCGTCGATCAATTACATGGGGAAAGAAGAAAGCAGGTGGCGGGTGAATCATCGGACTATCCCATGGCGTATACATATCCGATCGATCTGAATGTGATCCCGCAGATCGATGTATTTCTGGAGAATGGATATACGAAGGAGGAGATGAAGATGGTGAAGGAGACCTGTAAGATTTTGCGCGATGATTCCATTCGGGTGACGGCCACTACGGTGCGTATTCCGGTGATGGGTGGTCATAGTGAGAGTGTGAATGTGGAATTTGAAAACGATTTCGAGCTCAGTGCCGTGCGTTCGATCTTATCTGCTGCACCCGGAGTAGTGGTGGTGGATGATCCGGCTACGCAACAATATCCGATGCCGATGGATGCGCATGAGCGGGATGAGGTGTTTGTGGGACGTATCCGTCGCGATGAATCGCAACCCAATACACTCAATTGCTGGATCGTGTCTGATAATCTTCGTAAAGGGGCGGCTACCAATGCTGTTCAGATCGCGGAGTATATGATTGGAGCGGGATTGATCAGCTGATCAGTTGGCGATTAGTTCCAGAAATTCCGCTTCGTTGAGAATAGTGATGGTATTGATCCTTTTGGCTTTTTCCAGTTTGCTGCCGGCGTCTTCACCTACCACGAGATAATTCAATTTAGCACTGACGCCGCTGAGAATTTGTCCGCCTTTGGCTTCTGCCATGGCTTCAGCTTCGCTTCGTTTGAGGGTGGGGAGTGTACCAGTGAATAGAAAACTTTTTCCGCTGAGCGAACCGCCCGCTGTTTTGGTCTTTTCCTCCTGCTTCAGCGTTAGTCCGAGTGCTTCCAGTTTTTCAATCAACTGAATATTGCTCTGTTCCTGGAAGAATTGATGGATGCTGCCGCCCACTTTGGGTCCGATGTCTTCCCATTGCTGCAGTTCCTCCAATGATTTTGCTTTCAGGTCGAGTATGTGTGTGATCTGCCGAGCGATCGTTTTAGCGGTGGTTTCACCTACAAAGCGAATGCCTAAACCGTAGAGTAAGCGATGCAGGGGTTGATTCTTGGAGGCTTCGATGGACTGTTGCAGTTTTTCGATGGATTTTTTTCCGAATCCTTCCAGGGCGCTAATCTGCTCATAATCGAGTTGGTAGATGCCGGGGATTTCTGTGAGCAAACCCGCCTCGTAAAATTTACGGATGTTGGCTTCGCCGAATCCGCGGATGTCCATCGCATCCTTGCTGACAAAATGAATGATGCGTTCAACGGCTTGTGCCGGACATTCCCAGTTGCCGCAGCGCCAGACGGCCTCTTCTTCTTCTTTATGAAGCAGGTGATCACAGATCGGACATTGGCGGGGGAATTCAATTTTCTTTTCTGTTCCGTTGCGTGCATCCGCGAGTGACTTCACGATCTGCGGGATCACGTCACCGGCGCGTTCGATGAGAACCTGATCGCCCAGCCGCAGGTCTTTTTCCCGGATGTATTCTTCGTTGTGGATGGAGATGCTGCTGACGGTGACGCCACCGATGGCCACCGGTTCGAGTTTGGCTACAGGGGTAACAGCTCCGGTTCGTCCCACTTGAAATTCGACGGCCAGCAGCTTGGTGGTGGCTTGTCGCGCCTTGAATTTAAAGGCGATGGCCCATCGGGGATGGTGGGATGTCATGCCCATTTTTTCCTGCAGGGCCAGGTCGTTCACTTTGATCACCATCCCGTCGATCTCGTAGGGCAAGGCGTCGCGTTCCCCTTCAAAGGAGTGGCAGTAGTCGATCACTTCTTGAATGCCATGGCAGACGCGTTTTTCGTTATGCGGACTCCGAAAGCCAAGGTTCCATAATAAGTCGATGGACCCTTGGTGTGTTTTCAGTACTTCGGGTGTGGGTTGGCCAGGCTGAAGGGTGTAATAACTGATGTGGTAGACAAAAGCTTCGAGGTTTCGTTTGGCAACTTGTGCTGGATCTTTCAGGCGAAGGGTTCCGGAGGCGGCGTTACGGGGATTGGCCAAGGGAGGCTGACCTTCTTCCATCAGGGATTCGTTGTAGAGCCGGAATTTCTCTTTATCCATCAACACTTCGCCGCGAATTTCTATCTGTTGTAATCCAAGGGTAGAAAAGGCGGCATGCAGCGGGAGGGAACGGATCTGGCGAACATTCGGAGTCACATCGTCGCCTTCCGTGCCATCGCCTCGAGTAGCGCCGCGTACCAGTTGATCATTTTCGTAGATCAGCGAAATACTTCCACCGTCGAATTTGGGTTCGATGCAGTAGTCGATCGTGTTGAGTCCGGTCAGTTCCCTGGCTTTACGATCGAAATCAAGCAGATCATCTGCATTGTAAGAGTTTTCCAATGAGAGCATCGGCACCAGATGCTTCACCGTGGGAAACGCTGCGGTGAGTTCTCTAGCCACCCGTTGGGTGGGAGAATCGGGGCGTATCAGGTTAGGTTGTTCCTTTTCCAGCTGTTCAAGTGCCTTGTAGAGCCGATCGTATTCCGCATCGGCCAGGAGGGGATCGTGCAGGATGTAGTAACGGTGCTCATGAAAGCGCAAAACATTACGAAGCATCTCGATCTGTTCCGGAGCGATGATGCCGGTGTTCAGTTGAGCCAGCAGCGATCTGGTTTGTTCAATGCAGAGGTCGTTCATGGCTGGACGGATTCAACAAATTGATTTACAAGAGTGATAAAGATAATGTAGACAAGACGAATAGACCAGAGACGAAAGACCAGAGACGAAAGACCAGAGACGAAAGACCAGAGACGAAAGACCAGAGACGAAAGACCAGAGACGAAAGACCAGAGACGAAAGACCAGCAGACCCAAAGTTGATACGTTGTGACTACTTTCCTGTTCCCTTGTCTTTTAGTCTTCTCGCCTCCTAATGTGTATCAAGTACATATTTTCAGTAGATTTGTTTTGTCATTTTATGCTCAAACGCTTTGCCATGAAAATCTACTTTCTTTCTGCCCTCTTTTTTTGTGTCTCCTTGTTGAGTGCTCAGACGTTGACCTGGACGCCGGCTTTTCCAACGGCATCTGATAATATTTCGGTCACCATGGATGCCACCAAAGGAAATCTCGGACTTTTCAATTACACCCCAGCTTCTGACGTCTATGTTCATACCGGTGTGATCACCAACTTGAGTACATCGGCGAGTGATTGGAAATATGTGAAGTTCAATCAGGCATTCAATCAAACCAATGCAGCTCTTCAAGCAACTTCATTGGGCAACAATCAGTGGAAGTTCGACATTAGCAACATCCGGGCGTACTATGGTGTGCCTGCCAGTGAGACCATCCTGAAGATTTCCATCCTTTTCCGTAGTGGAAATGGCAATTCAGTACAGCGAAACACCGATGGTAGCGACATGTACATTCCTATTTACGGCAGTACCATCGCTGCCCGTTTTACCAACCCTCCGTTTCAACCCACGTTCACACCCATTCCGGAGCCGATCAACAAACAGGTAGGGGAAACGATTTCGCTGACAGCTATTTCAAGCGGTGCCAATCCGCCTGCTGAAAGCATGAAATTATATCTCAACGGATCAGTGGTCCAAACAGCTACCAATACCAGCACTATCTCTGCGAACCCTACGCTCAGTTCCGCCGGGTCACAGACCATCGTGGCAGAGGCCACTCGGTTCGGTAGTACCCGAACGGACACTTTGCGATTTTTTGTTGCCAATGCCCCCACTGTGGCAGCCTTGCCGGCCGGCGTACGCGATGGCATCAATTACGAGGCTGGAAATACCTCTGTGGTACTGGTGCTGAATGCGCCCGGAAAGAATCGTGTATCGGTGATAGGCGATTTTCCGGGAAGTAACTGGCAGGAGCAGACCAATTTTGTGATGAATAAGACGCCCGACGGGAATTATTGGTGGATTCGATTGACCGGTCTCACGTCAGGTACTGAATATGGATTCCAATATCTGGTCGACGGCTCCTTGCGCGTGGGCGATCCGTACGCAGAAAAAGTATTGGATCCTTGGAACGATGCCTCGATTCCGGCGGCCACCTATCCGAACCCTAAACCTTATCCGAACGGGCAGACCACCGGTATCGTCAGTGTATTTCAGACCAATGAGCCCGGGTACAACTGGACCGTGCCAAATTTTAACCGCCCCGATAAGCGCAGTCTTGTGATCTATGAGTTACTGTTACGTGATTTCATTCAGGCACATGACTGGAGAACCCTGCGCGACACCCTGAGCTATTTAAAGCGATTGGGGGTGAATGCACTCAAGGTGATGCCCTTCAATGAATTTGACGGGAACGAAAGTTGGGGTTACAATCCATCTTATTTCTTTGCGCCGGATAAATATTACGGTACGAAAAACCGTTTGAAGGAGTTCGTTGACACTTGCCACGCCAATGGTATTGCGGTGATCATGGATATCGCCCTGAATCATACAACAGGTGCCAATCCGTTGGCTGCACTTTATTGGAATGCGGCGTTGAATCAGCCGGCCTCGAATAATCCCTGGTTGAATGAAACGGCTCGTCACCCTTTTAATGTATTCAATGACTTCAACCACGAAAGTTTGCGTACGCGTTATTTCACCGGTCGCGTGATCGAACATTGGCTCAAAGAATACAAATTGGATGGATTCCGTTGGGATCTGTCGAAAGGATTCACGCAGGTTAATTCCGGGACGAATGTGGGTGCCTGGGGGGCGTATGATGCGAGCCGCGTGGCGATCTGGAAGCGCTACTACGACAGTTGCATGTCAAAATCCCCTGGCAGCTACGTGATCCTCGAGCATTTTGCGGATAATAGTGAGGAGCTTGAGTTATCTAACTACGGCATGATGTTCTGGGGAAATAACACGACCCAGTATCAGGATGCAGCGATGGGATTTGTATCCAATTCCAACTTTGAGGGCAATCTCTTTACCGTTCGTGGATGGAATCAGCCGCACCTGATCGGCTATATGGAGAGCCATGATGAGGAAAGACTTATGTATAAGAATCTGCAGTTTGGAAATTCGTCCGGCTCATATAATGTACGCGATCTGAATACCGCCTTGCGTCGGATCGAGTTGGTCGGTTCATTCTTTTACATGATGCCCGGTCCGAAGATGCTCTGGCAATTCGGAGAACTGGGATATGACTTTTCGATCAATCATTGCCCGGATGGAACGGTCAATGCTTCCTGCCGTACGGCAAATAAGCCGATTCGGTGGGACTATCAGACAAACAACAACCGACGTCGCATTTATGACGTGTTTGGAGCCTTGAATAAATTGCGGGCACACCCTTGGTACCGAAACAATTTCACCTCCAATCGCATCGGTCGCAACCTTGGTGGAGCCTTCAAGTGGTTGCAGATCACAACCGACACATCAAATATTTGTGTGATCGGAAACTTTGATGTGGTGCAGCAAACAGGCAATGTAACGTTCCAGAATTCGGGCACCTGGTACAACTATCTTACCGGGGAGACATTCTCGGCGACCGGCAATTCTCAATCCATCACGCTTCAGCCGGGCGAGTATCGGGTGTATGTTAACCGTAATGTGACCAATCCGATCATCACGGCTGCTCCTGCCCTGCCAACACCTGCCTCTTCCTTCACGGCGAAGGTATATCCGCAACCATCCTCCGGACCCTCCTGGCTCGAGCTCGCACTACCCCGCAGCGGAAATGTGCAGGCGCAGTTGATCGATGCCAATGGGGTAGTGGTACGAACGGTGGCTGATAGGCGTTTTGTGTCTGGTACACATCGGCTTCCGTTGGAGGAATCGCTTCGCGGTTTGCCCGTTGGAACGTACTGGATTCGTTTGCAATCATCGGATGGAGTGAGAACTTTGCGTCTTGCTTATATTCGCTGATCGAACGACTGCTTTCATGACGCCGATCCATTCATTCAAGTCCGCCGCTGCGGAAAAACGGAGCCATCAATCCTATTTCAAGATTGGCCTTTCCGTAGACTGTGTGATATTCGGTTACGCAGACAAGGAATTGCAAGTACTCGTGATCAAGTCTGACTTGAAGGAATTTGCGGGTCAATGGTCGCTGCTGGGCGACCTGGTCCGACCCGAAGAGGATATCGATGAGGCCTCCTATCGGGTACTCGAGGAGCGTACGGGTTTAAAGAATGTATTTCTCGAGCAGGCCCAGGCCTTTGGCGAGTGCGATCGGCACCCTTCCGGTCGCGTTGTAACGATCGCCTACTATTCCCTGATCGACATCAACAACCACAAATTGCAGTTCAACGAGAATGAACTGTCCTGGAAGCCTGTACGAACCCTCAAGAAAATGGCGTTCGACCACCGTAAAATATTGGATACCTGTTTACAACGGCTTCGGGAACAGATTTTTGAGAAGCCGCTGCTGTTCAATCTCTTGCCGGGGAAATTCGCCTTGCGTGATCTCCAGGAACTGTATGAATCGGTTTTGGGGGAACCGTTAGACCGACGGAATTTTAGGAAGAAGATCGCTGTGAAAGAATGGTTGCGCGATACCGGCGAACTGGAGCGGTCCGTTGTGCACCGCCCCGGCCGATTATATTCCCGGAACCAGCCGGGAAAGCGGCAATAATTGTTGAATTTTTCGAAGGATAGGCTCGTCTTTTATTACACAAAAGGGTTTTACTTTTTTTAATCATGTAATTAAATTTGTATTAATATTGTGTCGTCTGTACACATACTAATGTATGCAGGCGCTAAACCAACAAAAACTGATTGTCATGTCATTGAAAAAATCGCTTCAGGCGTGCCTGTTGTGCGTGGGCTTATTGGCTGCGCAATGGGTATTCGCTCAGGACCGAACGATCTCCGGTAAAGTCCTGGATTCACGTTCCGGCAACGGACTCTCCGGTGCTTCGGTAACCGCTTCATCTTCTAAGCGAGGTACACAAACAGATGCCTCCGGATCTTTCAAGATCAATGTTACAGCTGCAGACAAATCGCTCAGCATTTCTTCTGTTGGTTACGGTACACAGACCGTATCCATCGAGGGAACCGATCAAGTACAGGTAACTCTGAATGCCACAACAGGCGATCTGGGTGAAGTTGTACTGGTAGGTTACGGCAGTGCCCGTAAGAAAGACCTGACCGGTGCGGTTGCAACGGTAGGGGTGAAGGACTTCGCAAAGGGTCCGCTTACTTCTCCCGAGCAATTGATCAATGGTAAAGTAGCCGGTGTGCAGATCACGGCGCCCAGTGGGGCACCCGGTGCAGGTGGACGTATCCGCGTTCGTGGTACTTCTTCACTGTCCGGTAGCAACGATCCACTGATCATCATCGATGGAGTACCCATCGATCAGCAAGGTGGAATCGCCGGTTCAGCCAACGCATTGAACCTGATCAACCCCAATGACATTGAAACATTTACTGTGCTGAAGGACGCCTCTGCTACGGCCATCTACGGTAACCGTGCAACCAATGGTGTTATTCTCATCACTACTAAAAAAGGTAAGTCCGGTAAAATGAAAGTGAGTTTCTCCACGCAGAATTCTTATTCTGTTGTTGGTGATAAGGTTGACGTGCTCACAGGAGATGAATACCGTGCTTTTGTGAATGATAAAGGAAACGCCACACAGCGCGGATTGCTCGGAGCAGCCAACACCAACTGGCAGGATCTGATCTATCAGGGTGCGATCATGACCGATAATACGATCGCCTTGACCGGTGGTATCAAAAATCTTCCTTATCGTTTGTCGATCGGCTATCTGAATCAAAATGGTGTGTTGAAGACAGACAATCTGAGTCGTGTTTCCACTAGCTTGAATGTAAGCCCTAAGTTTTTGAACAATAATCTGAAAGTTGATTTCAACCTGAAGACCTCCTTGTCGAAGAACAAATTCGCTAACCAAGGGGCCATCGGCGGTGCAGCTTTCTTTGATCCCACTCAGGTAACCAATCGCAACGACAATCGTTTCGGTGGATACTGGGAGTGGCTGGCCAATAACAATCAGCCTGATGGATTGGCTCCCAAAAACCCATTGGGTCTTTTGAACCTGCGTGATGACAACAGCAATGTGATGCGTTACATCACGAACCTGCAATTGGATTACAGTATCCCTCAGGTGCCCGGTCTGCGTGCCAACCTGAATGTTGGATATGACTATGCAAAAGGAGAGGGCTCTGTATTCATCCCCGATTCCGCTGCTATGACATATGTGCGTGGTGGGGTGAACAATCAGTACGACAATACCAAGAAGAATAAATTGTTGGATTTCTACCTGAACTATTCTCGTGATATCAAATCGATCAAGGGTCGTTTGGAGGCCATGGCCGGTTATGGTTATCAGGACTTCATGCGTCAGGCTACCAATTTCGCTGATTTTCGTGCCAACGGAACTGAGTTCGCTCCGGCCGCTCCGTTCCCCTTTGAGACACAGAATACACTGGTATCTTTCTATGGACGTACGAATCTCTCTATCAATGGGAAATATTTGTTGACTGCAACGCTTCGTCGTGATGGTTCTTCCCGTTTCAGTCCCGAGCAGCGTTGGGGTATCTTCCCCTCTGCGGCTTTTGCCTGGAACCTCTCTGATGAGTCATTCCTGAAAGACAGCAAGGTCTTCTCTAACCTGAAACTTCGTTTGGGTTACGGTACGACCGGTCAGCAAGAGATCGGAAACGATTATGCGTACATCGCCAACTATACCTTGGGTACACAAACCGCCCAGTATCAGTTCGGAAATACCTTCTATCCTGTTCAGCGTCCGGTTGGATATGACGCGAACATCAAGTGGGAAACCACAACCACCTACAACGCCGGTATCGACTTCGGATTGGGTAACGGTCGTGTAACCGGTAGCTTGGACTACTATTTCAAGGATACGCGCGACCTGCTTAGTTTCATCGATGTACCTGCAGGTACCAACTTCACCAACCGCATTTTCACCAACGTGGGTGACATGACCAACCGCGGGGTGGAATTGCAGATCAACACCAACCTGGTGAAGTCGAAGAAGCTGACCTGGGATTTCGGATTCAACGTAACCTACAACACCAACGAGATCACCAAGCTGACCAAGTTTGACGATCCAACTTTCGTGGGCGTGGCTGTGGGTGGTATCTCCGGCGGTGTCGGTAATACCATTCAGATGCACTCTGTAGGGTATCGTCCTTCTTCTTTCTTCGTGTTGCAGCAAGTTTACAATGGCGACGGTAAACCAGTTGAAGGTTTGTACGTTGATAGAAATAAAGACGGTTTGATCAACAACCTGGATTATTATCGTTATCAGTCGCCCGAACCCAACTGGATCATCGGTGCTACTACCTCCGCTACCTATGGTAAATGGAGTGCCTCTACTGTTGTTCGTGCCAACATCGGAAATTACATGTACAACAACGTGTTCTCCGGAAGCGGTACACTGCAGCAGGCGTTCCCTGGTACTGGAAGCTTTATCGGCAACGTACACCGTAACTATCTCGAAACGGGATTTGCCGTTGCCCAGTTTTTCTCTGATTACTATGTAGATAACGCCTCCTTCCTCCGCATGGATAACTTCACCATCGGATACGATTTCGGAAGCGTCGTGAAAGGTATCTCCAGCCTCCGCGCCAACGCGAGTGTGCAGAATGCTTTTGTGATCACTAAGTATCAGGGATTGGATCCGGAGATCGCCGGCGGTATCGACAACAATTTCTATCCTCGCCCCCGCATTTTCACGTTGGGCTTCAACGTAGAATTCTAATCTGAAAAACCATCAAACGAAATAATATGCGTAATACATTAACATGGTTGGGGCTTTCGATGATCACGGTAGTGACCTTCGTAGCCTGTACCAAAGACCTCGACCGCAAGCCGAAATACGGCAACACTGCGGCTTCCCTTTATGTGAACCTCGACGGGTATCGTCAGGTGCTGGCCAAAGTTTATTCCGGTCTGACTTTGACCGGTAACAGCGGTCCTGATGGACAAGGCGATATCGCCGGTATCGACGAAGGCTTCTCCAGCTACATCCGTCAGTACTGGTCGGCTCAGGAGCTGACTACGGATGAAGCGGTAATTGGTTGGAACGACGCCACCATCAAGGACTTTCATAATATGTCATGGAGTCCGGCGGACGTGTTCATCCGCGCCCTGTATAGCCGCATCTATTTCCAGATCACCCTGGCCAATGAATTCATTCGGGAGAGTGCTCCTTCCAAATTGGCAGAGCGCAATCTTTCCGGAGCGGATGCCACGGAGATCGGATACATGCGTGCGGAGGCCCGTTTTCTCCGTGCCCTTAGCTACTACCATGCATTGGATCTGTTCGGAAGTGTACCCTTCGTGACCGAAAACGACAACGTGGGTGCATTCCTGCCTGCGCAGATCAGCCGCACCAACCTCTTCAATTACATTGAGAGTGAGTTGAAGGCGATCGAAACAGAACTGAAGGATGCGCGTGCCAACGAGTATGGTCGTGCCGACAAGGCTGCTGCCTGGGCCCTGTTGAGCCGTTTGTATCTGAATGCGGAAGTGTATACCGGTACTGCCAAGTTCGGTGATTGTATCACTTACTGTAACAAGGTGACTGCGGTAACAGGCTATACACTGGCCGGTAATTATCGCAACCTGTTCCTGGCCGATAACAACACTACCGGAGCCGGCGAATTCATTTTCGCGGTGAATTTCGATGGAACAAAATCACGTACTTGGGGTGGAACAACTTTCCTCTGCCATGCACCCGTGGGTGGTTCCATGCAAGCTTCCGATCATGGACTTGATTTCGGATGGGGTGGTATCCGTACAACCAAGGAGTTTGTTGCCAAATTGCCTGATGTATTGGATAGCCGTCGTAATTTCTACACCAACGGACAGAACCTGGAGATCAATGATATCTCTGAATTCTCCAATGGATATGCGGTGATCAAATTCCGCAACAAGACATCTACTGGTGGAAATGGTTCCAACCCGACTTGGGTGGATACAGATTTCCCGATGTTCCGTCTCGCTGAGGTCTACCTGAACTATGCTGAAGCTACCCTCCGTGGTGGTGCCGGTGGAAATACCACTACTGCATTGAACTATGTCAACGCATTGCGCACTCGTGCTTACGGAAATACATCCGGAAACATCAACTCCGCGCAGATGACTGTTCCATACCTGTTGGATGAGCGTGCTCGTGAGTTGTATTGGGAAGCGGTTCGTCGTACCGACCTGATTCGCTACGGACAGTTCACGGAAGGTACTTACCTGTGGGCTTGGAAGGGTGGTATTCAGGCTGGTCGTTCCGTGGCGAACACCCGCAAGTTGTTCCCCATTCCTTCAGCTGACCTGGTGGCAAACCCCAACCTTGATCAAAATCCTGGTTATTAATCGATCTATTCAAACCGCAATACTGTTTATATGAAAAACATTCAAAAACTCACCTGGCTGTTGATCGGTGGAGCGATGCTTACCCTGGCTGCTTGTAAAAAAGAAGAGACGCGTGCCATTCTGGCCCCGTCCGGCGCTGTGACCTTGTCGGCCACCACTACCACATTGGTATTGGCACAGGCAAACCAAGACAACAATGCTGTATCGTTCAGTTGGACCAAAGCTGATTTCGGCTTCGATGCCGGTGTCAACTACACATTGGAGCTTTGCAAGGGCGGCACCAATTTTGCGACAGCTACATCTACCAGCATCAACATGAATACGTTGCTGGCGAAGTCTTTCACGGTGAAGGATTTCAATGCCAAGATGCAGGACATCATCGCCAACGGCGTAGCTGCTCAGGTACAGGCCCGAATCAAATCGGAAGTTGGAACCAATGTGGCTCCTGTATATTCGAATGTACTGAGCATGACCGTTACAGCCTATCGTGATCTGGTGAACTACAGCTTCCCGAAGGCATTGTTCATCGCAGGTAACTTCCAGGGATGGTCGCCTTCTACTGCACCGAAGATCGTTGACAAGTTTGCCAGCGGCACAACCGGTAGCAACTACGATGGTTACATCTACTTCAACAATGCGAGTCCTGAATTCAAAATGGTGAAGGGTCCAGATTGGTCCTTCGGCGACTTTGGTAATTATGGCCCTGGTATTCTTGGTCCCGGTGGCAACAACCTCACCCTCAGCAATGGTGCGGGTGTATACCGCCTGCAGGCCAATACGTCCGGCCTGACTTGGTCAGCCACCAAGATCGATACCTGGGGCATAATCGGAAGTGCTACGCCCGGTGGTTGGGGTTCCAGCACCGCGATGACCTATGACATTGCCGGTAATTTCTATGTGATCACCACGAACCTGTCGGCCGGAGAAATGAAGTTCCGCGCCAACAACGACTGGCCGATCAACTTTGGTGACAATGCACCTGCTGATGGCAAGCCTGAGTATGGTGGCGACAATATTCCCATTACTACTGCGGGTAACTACACCATCACCCT
>CANGZN010000017.1 GCA_947458625.1 Chitinophagaceae bacterium | reverse complement strand
CCGCAAAATTAACCGCTGTACGGGTCAATTTGTTTGATAAAATCAGCAAGCAGCAACTAATTTTGGGCCGTGCGAAAAATTCTACTGGTATTGATCCTCTGGGGATGTCTGGGCAATGTGCGTAGCCATGCACAATTTGAAACCACCCGTGACTCGATCGTACAGCTCTATGGGATCGTGATGACGGCGGATAGTTTAGTCGGCATCCCGGCCGTCAGCATACAAGTAAAAGGACAAAACCGAGGGACGCTCACCAACAACCAAGGTGTATTCTCGATCGTCGTGCTCAAGGGCGATGAAGTGGAGTTCACACACGTCTCCTACCAGAGTAAGACCATAAAAGTACCATTGAACCTGATCGGCAATCAACATAGCATTGTACAGTTGATGGTGGCAGATACCGTTTATCTGCCGGCCACCATCATCAAACCACGCCCAACCCCCGAACAATTTTTTAGGGATTTTATAAACAATCCCATACCGGATGACGACTACGAGATCGCCCGAAAAAATATGAGTGAAGCCAAACGCCGGGCCTGGATGCAATCCACCCCGGGTGACGGAGGCGAAGCCACTCGAATGCAGCTGAATAAGATCGCCACCCGAGCCGTGTATCAAGGACAAATGCCCCCGATGAACATTTTCAATCCGGCGGCCTGGGGTGAATTCATACAAGCCTGGAAACGGGGCGATTTCAAGCGCAAGCGCTAAGCCCTTTTGGGGTAACTTTGTCAAAATCATATTCGAATGGACCTGAATTCGAAAGTCGCCGTGATCGGCGCCGGCACCATGGGCAATGGAATCGCACACGTTTTTGCCCAACATGGCTTTCAAGTAACCCTGATCGATGTTTCAGCTGATGCTTTAACTAAAGCGATACAGACCATCGGAACAAACTTGGATCGTCTTGTTAAAAAAGAGATCATCCGAAAAGAATTAAAAGATGAAACACTGAACCGGATCAGTACCGAAACATCCCTCGAGGTCGGAGTGGCCGGAGCCGGACTCATCGTAGAGGCCGCTACCGAGAACGTTGAACTCAAGAAAAAGATTTTCAGCCAAATGGATGCTGCTGCCGATCCGGACGCGATCCTGGCCACCAATACCTCTTCCATTTCCATCGATCTGTTGGCTCAGTGCACAAATCGGCCCTCGAAGGTGATCGGGATGCACTTCATGAACCCGGTACCTGTGATGAAATTGGTGGAAGTGATACAAGGACCGAAAACCGATCCATCCGTCACCCAAACCATCGTAACGCTTAGTACTGAACTCGGCAAAGTGCCCTGTGTCGTGAATGATTTCCCCGGATTCATTTCAAATCGCATCCTGATGCCGATGATCAATGAAGCCATTCTCAGCTTGGAAGAAGGCGTTGCCGGCGTATCCTCGATCGACACCATCATGAAACTCGGTATGGCCCACCCAATGGGCCCATTGCAACTCGCCGATCTAATCGGCTTGGATGTTTGCCTTTCCATCCTGCGTGTTTTAGAATCCGGATTCAACGATAAAAAATACACCCCGGCCAAACTACTGGTAGAACTGGTTTCCGAAGGAAAATTAGGAGCCAAATCCGGTGAAGGTTTTTACATTCACACCCCAGGCAGCAAGGAACTGCAAGTGAATCCCCGATTCAATGCCTGATCCACTGTGACTGCGAGTAATTTCCTGCTGTTACTTTCATCTGACCTGAAGGATATTTATGACCCCTCTGAGATCTCCGCCATCGGAAGGGTGGTGATCGATCATTTGCATCGAATAAGTGCTGCTCCAATCAGCGCGGAGAGAGAATGGTCTGATTCTACTTCAGCATTGGCTGAATCGATCCGCATCGAGCTGAAACATGGCAAACCCCTTCAATATGTATTGCAGGAAGCTTGGTTTGATGACAGATTATTTTATGTCGATCCATCCGTGTTGATACCCAGGCCGGAAACAGAAGAATTATTAGACTGGATCAAAAAAGATCACGCTGATCACACAAAGATCAATAAAATCCTAGAGGTGGGCACAGGAAGCGGGATACTCAGTATCTCACTGAAAAAAGCCTTCCCACTGACCGAAGTTACTGGCCTTGATATCAGTGCCGCGGCACTGGAGGTTGCACAAAAAAATTCCAGTCGGCATGGCGAATCAGTTGTTTTTAAAAAAATGGACTTTACGAATGAGGCTCAATGGAGGGATCTTCCCCCTGTAGATATGCTTATCAGCAATCCACCCTACATTACAGAGGAGGAACGACCACTTATCCCTTCAAATGTGATCGATCACGAGCCTGCATTGGCATTGTTTGTTCCGTCTAATGATCCGCTTCAATTTTATCGATCGATCGGCCAATTCGGTCGAGATAAATTAAATCCGGGTGGCCGTATTTATGTGGAGATACATGAATCCAGAGGTAGGGAAACAGCCAACTTATTTGAATCACTTGGGTATTCAGTGGTCACTCGGACGGATATGCAGGGAAAGCAACGAATGATCCGGGCCGAGAGGAAAGACTGATCAATCCACACGGGCTACCACCCTAGCCTTCTCTTTTTTTGCCAGCCGCATAACCCTGAACACTTCCCCGTATTGAGCTGCTGTATCCGCATTGATCACAACGGTAGGTGTATCAACTAATGATCGGTATTTACGGATCTCTTCCACCAACGCCGAGTCAAATCTGCTTCCATTAATGGCTGTGGTACCCAGGTAAAATTGCTGGTTCCGGTCGATGGATACCATGATGTGCTGTTTGGCCTTAGTGTCTTTATTACCGGCAGGGTTGTTCACACTCACCACGTTCGGATTGGCGATGGTCGATACGATCAGGAAGAACATCAATAGGATGAACAAGATGTCCACCAGCGTATCCGTGAAGACTTCCGACTCCTGCTTATGTTTTTTTCGTAGGCGGGGCATGATCGGTCAGCGAGTGGGTTCTTGAAGAATATCCAAAAAGTCGGAAGTGGCCGATTCAATTCGATTGGCCGCCTTGTCGATCTGCGTATTCAGATAATTGTAGGCCAGGTAAGCTGCCAGACCGATGAGTAATCCTGCGATCGATGTGATCAACTTGGTATAGATCCCACCTGCGATCGAAGCAGGTGTAAATTCCGCAGAAGAGGTGATCCCGGAGAACAACTGCATCATACCAACCAGTGTGCCTACGAAACCAAAAATGGGTGCAGCTTTGGAAACCACCGCTAATACACCCAGATTTTTTTCTAAACTATACATCTCCAGTACGGCTATGTTATTCATGCTTTTCTCTATGCTGTCGATGGGTTTACCGATTCGTTGCAAGCCCTTATCAATAACACGGGCAACAGGATTGTTTGTGTTCTTGGCAAGATTACGAGCGGCAGTCAGGTTGCCGGTCATGATCTGATCCCGAATGATGTTCATAAAGTTGGCGTCCAACCGAGAAGCTTGTCGGATGGCCAAGCTTCGCTCAAAATAGAAGTAAATGGCCATCAGCAGCATGATGCCCAGTGGGATCATGATCCACCCGCCCGTAAGCAAGAGCTCCCCAAAACCGATGTATCCATCACCATTTCGATCCCCGGGGATCTGAGAAACGGTCTTGCTCAGTGAGTCGGTAAGTTGCAAGAGGTAGATCATATTCAAAACATTTGGTCATAAAAATAAGCCGAGCGGAATCTTTTTTGAAGTTCCGTTTTCAACAGACCTTAATAACGAAAAATCCGTTGCGGGGCGTTTGCTCCTGCAACGGATTTAAATGAATCTTAACAGCGTGGGTGTTATGCTTGGGTGTCTCCTGCTCGTTTCACCATCAGTGCCATGATCTGTTTCATGGTGTTTTCCATTCCATCCGGGCTGCCATCCAAGAAAATGACGTTACCCTTTCCATATTCCGCAAAATTCTTTACCGCTTCTGTCCACATACTGAACAGGATCACATTCGTATCCAGATTTGCCTGTTTCATCTGCTCCGCTGCTTCGGTCATACCGGCAGCCACTTCCATGCGGAACAAAGCCACACCCTGACCCCGTAAGCGGGCTGCTTCACGCTCTGCTTCTGCAGCGATCTTGATCGCATTACCATCCGCCTCGGCCCCCTTGGTTTTGGTGATCAACAGGGCTTGTCCTTCATTTTCAGCAGCAGCCTTCAGGTTATTGGAGGCAACCACTTTACTCATAGAATCCAGGATCACTTTATCGAATGTGATGTCATTTATCTGTAGATCCTGAAGATGATACCCCCACTCTTCCAGTGAATGATCCACCTCAACTTTTACATACTGGACGATCTCCCGACGAAGCCCCAGTACTTCCGCCTGCTTCTTAGTAGCCACAAAAGAACGGATATTGCCCTCGATCGTGCGCACCAAGGCCTGCATGAGATCTTTATCGGTGATGAATTTGAAGGCGACTTTCTTAATAGTTTCTTCTTCGGAGTTCTGCACAGAATACAGTAACATACTCTTGAAGTAAACATTCGCCTGATCGGCCGTAACCGCCTGAAATTCCAGTTCAACCGATCGGTTTTGAACCGAAACCTTCTTGAAGACCGACTCCAGGATCGGGATCTTCATATTCAATCCCGGACGAGCGATGCGTCGGTATTTTCCGAACATGACGATGACAGCGATATAACCTTGGTTGACCGTATAGAGAGAGCTAAAAAAAAGCACTACCAAGATCCCGATCCACAAATTAGATAAGAGATAACTGATCATATACATAATTTTTTTTGAAATTAACGATTCTCCGCGGCAATTTGAACAAGGTGTACCAAGGTCTCAACCGCTTTATTCATATCCTGTACGCAGATGAATTCCTGTTTGGAGTGAATGGCTTGTTGTCCGGCGAACAAATTGGGACAAGGAAGTCCCATAAAAGACAATCGGCTTCCATCCGTTCCTCCCCGTATGGAGCCCGGGATCGGAGTCAGGCCACTCCTACGGATCGCTTCTAACGCATAATCAACGATCTGTGGATGCTTGACCAGTACTTCTTTCATGTTCCGATATTGTTCATGCACGTGAAACTCATAGCGGGCCGTAGGATACGCATTGACGACTGAATCCACGATAGACTTCAGAAGGGCTTCCTTTTCGGCTAAGTTTTCGGTGATGAAATCACGTATAATAAAATCGATGGTGCATTTCTCTGCGATCCCTTCCACATGTACAGGATGAATGAACCCTTGCTTCCCGCTGGTCGTTTCGGGCGACATATCACGAGGCAATGAATCCAACACCTCTCCCGCCAACTTGAGGGCATTGATCATTTTCCCGCTGGCAGCGCCCGGATGGGCACTGACCCCATGTATGGTGAGCGTCACCCCATCTGCACTGAAATTTTCATCTTCCAGCATGCCGGGATCACCTCCATCCAGTGTATATCCGAAATCTGCACCGAGTTTCTTCAGGTCGACATGGTTAACACCCCTGCCCACTTCCTCATCGGGCGTAAAAAGTATTTTGATAGGGCCATGCTCAACCTGCGGATGGCTCATCAGAAATTGAGCCAAATCCATGATCTCAGCTACGCCAGCCTTATCGTCCGAACCGAGTAAGGTTGTTCCCGAGGCGGTTATGATATCCTTGCCCAGGCAGTTCTTCAGATAAGGATGGTCTGCCATTCGAAGCACCTGTGAGGGATCGTCTGGCAAAATGATATCTGCACCATGGTACTTGCTGTGCAGCATGGGCTTCACGTTCTTGCCGCTGCAATCGGGTGCCGTATCGACATGCGCACAGAAACAGATGACGGGTGCCGGCCTATCGGTTGTGGCAGGAATGGTAGCGTATACGTAGCCATACTCATCCAGATGCGCATCTGAAATGCCTATCAGTAATAATTCTTCCACCAGCAACCGACTTAGCTCCTTTTGCTTTTCTGTAGAAGGGAAAGTAGTCGCCTGGGGATCGCTTTGGGTATCAAACTGCACGTAGCGGCAGAAACGGGTAGCCGCACTGAAATTATACTGCTCGAACATGGTGGAATGTCATTCGGATAAGATGATACGAGACCCACCGACGATCTCAACAAGTTCCAGATCGAAGATCAGGTCTTTACCCGCGAGCGGATGATTGGCATCCAGCGTAACCGTTAACTCCTGTATCTCGGTAACGGCCACTTGTAGATTTTGTCCTTGTCCGTCCGACATCATCAACGGCATTCCGATCTCGATCTGCATATCAGATGGGAAGCGCTCTTTGGGCATTTCAATGATCATGGATTCGTTTCGCGGTCCATAAGCCTCAAGAAAAGGTATCTCAATGGTTTTCTTTTCTCCGATGGTCATACCGGTCACTCCATTATCGAAACCAGCGATCACCTGACCAGTGCCGAGTTCAAATTCCAGCGGATCACGCTCGGCGGAGCTATCAAACGTTTCACCGGAAGTCAGCCGGCCATGGTAGTGAACACGAACGGTATCACCTGTTTTAGCAATAGACATAATTCAATTTTGCACAAGGTAGTGGAATTAACGGAAGCCGTCTTGGGCCATACAGCCATTTTTATGCAATTTTGAAGCATGAATACATTCCGTCAACTCGTTGCCGCTTGTGCTGCAGTAATACTGGCACTATCCGTAGCTACCGTTTCCGCACAGATCGTTCCAGGTGCAGAACGATTGAATAAATACCTGCCCTTTTTGGAAGGAAAACGGGTGGGTGTATTTGCGAATCAAACATCGATGGTGGGTAACACTCATTTAGTTGATACGCTGATGGCCAGCGGGGTAAACGTGACCGTGATCTTTGGCCCCGAACATGGTTTCCGTGGAAAGGCAGATGCTGGAGAAAAAGTTGGAAATGCGATCGATGAAAAGACAGGCATCCCCGTGATTTCGTTATATGGCGCCAAACGCCGACCAGACGAAAAAGACCTTGCAGAAGTGGATATTATGCTATTCGATATTCAGGATGTAGGTGTTCGATTCTATACGTTTATATCCTCATTGGAAGAATTCATCGTTTCAGCCGTTGAATTTCAAAAGCCATTGATCTTGCTGGACAGACCCAACCCGAATGGTCATTACGTGGATGGCCCGGTACTCGATACCCGATATCGCTCTTTTGTTGGCCGACAACCCGTACCTATAGTTTACGGACTTACGATCGGAGAATATGCCGGCATGATGTTAGGCGAAAAATGGATCAACCACGAAAAAAATGCCGCTAAGGGATCAGCGCCCGAAAGCATGCCCTTATCGTTGGCTACGGTAGCCGGTGAGCGTAATGATGCCGCACCATCTGGGAACAATTCTCCATTCATCAGCGACCGGGAAATGAAGGCGTTACAATTGAACGATCAAGGTTTTCAACTCCTGGTGATCACCTGCGATGGCTATGATCACCGGTCCAAGTATACTTTACCGGTAAAGCCCTCACCCAACCTTCCGAACATTCAATCCATCTATCTCTATCCTTTCACCTGCTTATTTGAAGGCACCGTATTAAGTGAGGGACGCGGCACAGATAAACCATTTCAGGTATTCGGTCATCCGGATCTTCCCAAGACGCTTTACACCTTCACACCCAACCCCAACGAGGGCGCGAAGAATTCCAAACACTACGGGAAGAAGTGCTACGGGTGGAATCTCAGCGGTACACCGGATCAAGTGATTGCCCGTGTGAACAACCGGGTTCAACTCAAGTGGCTGATCGATGCTTACAAAATGTTCCCTAAAAAAGACAGCTTTTTCATTTATCCAAAGAGTGGGAAAATGGAAGAATCATTTTTCACCAAACTCGCCGGAAACAACGATCTCTGGCAGCAGATCAAAAAAGGGATGACGGAGCAGCAGATTCGAGCCTCCTGGCAACCCCAGCTGCTAGCGTACAAAGCCACTCGAAAAAAATACCTGCTGTATAAAGACTTTGAATAAGATGCCTGTCCCCTTTCAACAGCTACGGATTGTGTTCATGGGCACACCGTCATTTGCCGTGGCCTCGCTGAGAGCACTGATCGATGCCGGGGCAAATGTGGTTGGTGTGATCACGGCGCCCGATCGTCCGGCGGGCAGAGGATTACAACTCCAACCCTCTGAAGTAAAAAAAGCTGCTATTGAGTATGGCATACCCATTCTCCAGCCTGAAAAACTGAAAGAGCCTGCATTCCTAGATCAACTTCGTGCCTGGAAGGCAGATGTGCAAGTAGTGGTTGCTTTTCGCATGCTGCCTGAATCTGTATGGAACATGCCCCCAATGGGATCGATCAATTTACATGCCAGCTTATTACCGAATTACAGAGGGGCTGCCCCTATCAATTGGGCCATCATCAATGGCGAAAAAGAAACGGGGGCAACAACATTCCGGTTGAAACACGAGATAGACACCGGCGGCATTTTGCTACAAAGAGAAATTCCCATTTTGGAAACGATGAATGCGGGCGAGTTACATGATCAACTGATGCTGATGGGTGCTGACCTCATCGTTGATACGATCAAAGGCATTGCTTCAGCATCATTGACCGAGCGCCCTCAACCCCAGGATGAATCCGTTAAGGATTTACCTACAGCTCCCAAGATCCATACCGAAACATGTCGGATCGATTGGAATCGAACCACTACAAGTGTATACAACCTGATACGCGGACTGAGTCCTTACCCGGGCGCATTCACCGATTGGAATCAGACCACGATCAAGATCTTCAAAGCCACCCCCGAATGCTGCGAGCATAGTCAGCCCCCCGGCACCTGGTGCTCGGATGGGAAAAACACATTCTCTTTCGCGACCCAAGATGGTTGGATTCATCTTAATGAAATACAATTGGCTGGGAAAAAAAGAATGGATGTTCCCTCCTGGCTAAGAGGGTATAAACTTCCTGATCAGTAGATCAATTGCAGGGGAAAACGTTCGGTGCCGGTTAAACCCAATTTTTCAACAGCGGCATCACTGATACGAATATCCAATCCTTCATTTTGCTTGATGCGAGGCATTTCTCCCAAAACTTTTGCATAAATAGCTTGTCGATTAATCGGGTTGATCAACTTAACGATGGTACCCGGCACAAGATTATCGATCAATACATAATGCTTTCCGTCGAACCAACCGCTCTTTGTTTTAAAGACGGATGAAAAAACTTTCAAGTCCTGGGATGTCGGATTTTTTTGAACCTGCTCTAAAAAAGCAGATTCAAAAAAAGAAATTGATGACGTTGAAGGCGAAGGTTGGACAGGCTGAGGCGTTTGTGCGGGTGGAGGCGGCGGAGTTGCTTGTGGTTCGATCGGAACGGTAACCTCTTTGGGTTTGCAGGAGAATTTCAGTTGCTGACCCGTCATTTCGGGGGTGATCAAAAAACCGATGATCCAGCGACTGCCTTTTTTTATTACTACACCCGTTTGCTGATTCCAACATTGAAGCAAACGAACCTCAACACCTACAAACTTTGCCAGATCGGAAATGTCATCATCGGTTGCAGCAGTCAAATAAACCGGAACCCCTTCTGCATGTTTACGACCAAAATTCGAATCACTGAGGGGTATACGAATGAGTTGGTCGATCTGTAGGCCCTTTTTACTATCCAAATTATTGTAAGAAGCCAGGTAATTCGGGTGAACGGAATAGAGCCGACCGATGGAATAAAGTCCTTGCTTAGGGGATACTTTATGCTCCAAATAGAAACCATTGTTCGATTTGAGGAGACGTAATGGAAATTGCTGCGCGAAAAGAGTACCGGATAGCAGTATCATCAAAACAAAAAATCCAAAAATGGCAGGCCGGGTATTCATCATTCAAAGTTGCGGGTTTTTTATTGATCCGGGCTGACCGACTGTTTCAATATCCTTAAATGAGAGGGATAATAATTATTCATTCGATTGCCAATATTCTTGAGCCATCCCATTGGTCTTCCCTGAAAGGTCGCCAGCAGCCATCCTCGCTCCAGACCCGCACGATCAATAGCCCCCCGTTGCAAATAACGAATGGCCTCATCTTTATCCAACTCCAATTGAGGAAGCGTGCGCTGAACATATCGACTCAATGCCAGTGCATGGTCAGGGATCCAATCTTTTCGAGACCAGGCTCCCAAACAGGTACCCAATCGATACGGCTGACACACAGAACCGATCAGCTGAATGTCTGCCATTCGATTTGAAGGAATCGCCCAACACATGTCCTTCCAGCCAATGAGTTCATGCTGATCACTCCCCCACCAATCCCCTAAGAAAGCTGTAGGGGCATTTGGTTGCGACTTGATCGAAAATTTTGTACGAGTGGATAAGATACTTTCCGATGACATTTTTTGAACCGACGCGATAAAGAAACCCTCCCCTTTGATCAGATGAGGCCAACAACGATAGCCGTAATTCGTTTCAACAACACCCCATTCAGCAGGCAAATCGATCTTATTGAGAACGATATCCCATTCCTGCTGCATCCAGGAAACGACCTCTTCATCTTCTGCTTCCGAAAAGGAACAAGTACTATACAGCAATCGACCACCTTCTTTCAATGAGGGCCAAATATCTTTTAGGATCCGCCGCTGTCGGGCGGCACAATGCTCGACAGCAGAGAGACTCCAATGATCCATCGCCTCTGCATCTTTTCTGAATAATCCACTACCGCTGCACGGGGCATCCACGACGATCAGATCAAAGAATCCCGTCAATTTTCCCAAAACAGCCGGATCGGCCTGCGTTACCACCACATTGGCATTCCCCCATTTATCAAGGTTATCGGAGAGGATCCCCGTGCGATTTCGGATCACCTCATTGGAAACCAACAGATCATTATCACGGATCAGAGAAAGTAAATGGGTTGACTTCCCCCCGGGGGCCGCACAAAGGTCGAGCACACGCAAAGGCTCCCCAGTTTGCACCATTGGTAAAACAAAGGCTTCCAGCAATTGACTACTCGCCTCTTGCACATAGTAAGTACCCGCATGGAAAAGGGGGTCGAACGTAAATGATGGACGTTTAGATAAATAAAAACCATCCCGGCTCCAGGGAACGGAACTACGATCGTACGAGAGCGAAACCGGTTTGTAGGGATTCAGTCGGATGGAGGTAGGTGGTATCGATCGATGCGCCTCTTCGAACGCAGCGAGTGAGAACCCGGGCAGGCCCTCCAAGTGCTCCATGAATGAACCGGGGAATGACACGTATATCAGAGGGATTTGATCTCTGCAATCAACTCTTGCAATATTTTTTTAGCATCTCCGAATAACATCGATGTCTTGGGCCGGAAGAACAGTTCATTCTCAATGCCGGCATAGCCAGGCTTCATGCTGCGCTTATTGACAATAACATGTTTGGCCAACTCTACATCAAGGATCGGCATACCGTAAATTGGAGAAGCCGGATCGGACTTGGCAGCCGGATTAACCACATCATTTGCACCTAAAATCAAGACAACATCCGTGGTGCTGAATTCATCATTGGCCTGTTCCATTTCTTTCAATTTTTCATACGGAACATCGGCCTCTGCCAGCAGTACGTTCATATGACCGGGCATCCTGCCGGCCACCGGATGGATCGCATAATTCACTTCAACACCTTTACTCTCCAGTAATTTCTCCAATTCGTGACAGGTATGTTGTGCCTGTGCCACGGCCAATCCGTATCCGGGAACAATATAAACTTTGTTCGCATAGCTCATCAATACGGCTGTATCAGACAAACTGATCTCTTTATACGTACCGCCTGTTGCAGAAGAACCCGAAGCTTTAGTGTTACCACCGAAAGATCCGATCAGCACATTGGCAAGTGAACGGTTCATCGCCTTACACATCAAGATCGTAAGTAAGGTTCCGGCTGCACCAACGAGGATTCCGCCCGTTAACATCACTTTGTTATCATACAGAAAGCCGCCACAGGCCGCTGCCACACCGGTAAAGGAATTAAGCAGTGAGATGACCACGGGCATGTCTGCGCCGCCGATGGGGAATACAAAAAAGAGTCCGTATACTATTGAAAGTGCAAAAATGGAATAGAAATACCAGTGTGGATTGGCGGGTAATGCAATCACCAGATAGGCGGCCAAACCGAGTATGATCGTTAGCAGACCCAAATTGAATATATGTTGCCCCCGGAAGGAGAAATCCTTAATGGATCCATTCAGCTTTCCCCAAGCAATTACACTTCCTGCGAATGAAATTGATCCAATGATCAATCCTAACAAGATGATCAGCAAAAATCCTTGTAAGGCTGCTACGGCCTCTCCGCCGCCCATCGCCACCACGAACAACATCATGGAGTCCATGTGCATCAAATGATCGAATTCAACCAGGCTGATCAATGCGGCACAGGCACCACCCATCCCATTGAAGAGGCTGACCATCTCCGGCATAGCTGTCATCTTGACTCTCTTGGCAGAGACGGTTCCGATGATTGTTCCCACCAGAATACCTGCGAAGATCCAGCTGTAATTACCCAGCGGCTCTCCCTCCTTTTCATAAAGGAAGATCGTACCCAATACCGCGAGGGTCATACCCACGGCAGCAACCAAATTGCCACGGCGGGCAGTAGCCGGATGAGACAGCATTTTCAGCCCGACGATGAAGGTCACCGATGCGAGCAAATAACCGAAGGTTAGCAGAGATGAATACATCGGATCCTTATTTTTTCTTTTTAAACATTTCCAACATTCTGTCGGTGACTACAAATCCACCTACCACATTCACTGTTCCGAGTACCACGGCCAAAAAGCCCAATACAAGTGCCAGGTAATTATCAGCAGGTGCTTGCCCCATCACAATGATCGCACCAATGATCACCACACCATGAATAGCATTGGCGCCACTCATGAGCGGCGTGTGTAACACAGCCGGAACACGACCGATCACTTCAATTCCGACAAAAATCATCAGGATTACGATGTAAATAATCGATTGATTCAATTCGATCCAGTTAAGTACAGTTTGCATGTATAAATATTTAAGCGATCAACCGTGGATGGATCACATTCCCTTGATGGGTGATACACGCACCACTGACCAGTTCATCGTTCCAATTAAAGTTTAAAGCACCATCGCTGCTGATGATCAACTGTAGGAAATTCAGGATGTTCTTACCGTACAGCTTCGAGGCATCCGTTGGCATGGATGCCGCCAGATTTGAATTACCGATGATCCGAACACCATTCTTTTCGACAGTACGATCGTTCTCCGTATACGGCGTGTTACCCCCTGTAGCCGCTGCGAGGTCTACAATGATCGATCCGGCGCGCATACCAGCGATCATATCCTCGGTGATCAACAAGGGGGCTTTTTTACCGGGTATTTGTGCCGTGGTGATGATGATATCTGATTTGATGGCGGACTCGGCGATCCGAGCGCGCTGGCGTTGTTTGAATTCATCGGATTGCTCCACTGCATAACCTCCGGCCTGGCTGGGATCGGCCGCTCCTTCAACTTCAATAAACTTGCCACCGAGACTCATCACTTCCTCTTTTACTGCCGGACGCGTATCAAATACCTCCACCACGGCACCCAGTCTGCGACCGGTTGCGATGGCCTGTAACCCGGCTACTCCGGCCCCCAAAATCAACATTTTAGCCGGAGCGATGCTGCCGGCAGCCGTCATGAACATGGGAAAATATCGGCCATATGACTGGGCCGCCAACAAGACCGCTTTATAGCCAGCAATATTGGCCTGAGAACTGAGCACGTCCATCGACTGCGCACGGGTCGTTCTGGGCAGCATGTCAAGTGAAAAACAAGTCAATCCTTGTTTTGCCCAGTATTCTACCTGGTCGCGTACATACAGTGGCTGATAAACGCCGATCAGTGTTTTGCCAGAAAGTTTACCACTATCAATATCGGCAGGCGTATGGATAGATAGAAGCAGATCGGCTGATTCGATCAATTGTAACCTGGATAGAAGTTGCGCTCCGGCTTGGCGATAATCTTCATCACTTGCAAACGCCAACACCCCTGCGCCTGATTCCACAATAACCTTCACACCCTTTTTTGTGAGTGCGGCAACGGCTTCCGGAAGTAAGGATACGCGGGTTTCCGCTGCAGATTCTTTCAATACACCTAAGGTGAACATGCGATCAGGTTTATGTTCGAAAGTTACGTAATTAGTAGCGCAGCCGGATGTGAACCGGCTCATGAAAATCATTTCGAAAAAGAACAATGCCCATCCGGAACAGATCGATCGTACAACGAACCTCCGGTCGACACTTGACCTGCTCCCAGGCCTCCTGCATGGGCCGACTCCAATGAATATCATCCAAAACAAGTATACTGTGATCACCCAAAAAGGGTATCAGACGCTCCACGTAAGCCAATGTGGGTTCTTTACGATGGTTGCCATCCACCAGGGCGAATCCAACCTGTCCAAGCTCATCCAAGGCATCCGGCATACGTTCGTCGAAAGCAGTTGTCCAAACAGTAACATTCGCCAAGCCCAATTGTTGGAAATGAGCCCGGGCTCGATCGGCAATGAACGGATCACCTTCCAATGTCAATATGGGTTGATCGGGATCGGCCAGTGCCAAATAGTGGGTTGTTACCCCCAGCGACGTCCCCAATTCCAAGACCGGTCCGGGGCGGTAATACCGGATCATTCGAAAAAGCAACTGTGCCCAGTGAGGGGGCTGTAGAGAGATCCGGGCCGTTCGGTCGACCCGAAGCAGTTGACCAGTTCGTGCAGAAGCGCCAAAGTCCACCGCGGTATAATCAGACTTATCGGATAGCAACTTCGCACGATATTGCTCCGGATATGCATACTCAGCATAATCGGTAGTATCGTTCAACACCCGCTGAATAAAATCGAATAGAAAAGGCGAATGCACTCCGTGTCCCTTTGAGTTTGCCGCATTAAGCCGATGCCGAATATATTGGTAGACCGGTTGAAGGGATGGCATGTCAGGAGCCTTTGATGTGTCTATCCCATTGCTGAAACACTAGATCAATGACATTTTTATCATCAGCGGCATGATGCAGTTGCGTTGTCAACGTCCAACTAGAAGCATCGATCTGTGGGAAAGAAGTATCGCCTTCGAAATCGGCCTCTATCCGGGTAAAGTATATTCGATGTGCCCGGGCAAAGAATAACTGATAGATCTCTCCACCTCCGATCACGCAAACTTCATTTACACCAAACTTGCTTGCTTCAGCCAGTGCCTGTTCCGGATCGTTCACGACGATCACCCCGGAGGCTTCTAACGATGAATGACGGGTGACCACAATATTCTGTCTGCCGGGCAGCGGTCGGCCTAAGGACTCAAATGTCTTTCTGCCCATGATGATGGGTAAGCCCCACGTTACATTTTTGAAATGCTTCAAATCAGCAGGCAGATGCCAGGGCATTTTCCCCTTGAATCCAATGATGCCATTTTTTGCTGCTGCTACAACCAGGGATATTTTCATCTCAGTGATTTATACAGCCACCGGCGCTTTGATGCCCGGGTGACACTGATAATTTTCCAACGTAAAATCTTCAAACCGGAAAGAGAATATGTCATTCACTGCGGGGTTCAATCGCATGATGGGCAATGGAAAGGGCTCTCTCGACAGCTGTGTATGAACCTGTTCAAAATGATTGCTGTAAATATGAGCATCCCCGAAGGTGTGCACAAAATCGCCGGGTTGCAAGCCGCAAACCTGTGCGATCATCAGCGTTAACAGCGCATAGGAAGCAATGTTGAACGGTACGCCTAAAAACACATCCGCGCTGCGCTGATACAGTTGACAACTCAGTTTTCCATTGGCCACATAGAATTGAAACAAGGTGTGACAGGGCATCAAAGCCATCTCGGACAGGTCGGCTACATTCCAGGCATTTACGATCAGACGTCTGCTGTCGGGTGTTTTTTTCAATTGATCGATCAGGTCCTTGATCTGATCGACGACTTTCCCGTCCTTACCCTCCCAGCTGCGCCATTGTTTCCCGTAAACCGGTCCCAGATCCCCGGCTTCATTCGCCCACTCATCCCATATAGACACCCCATGCTCATTTAGATAAGCGATATTGGTCTCCCCTTTCAGAAACCAGAGTAGTTCATGCACAATACTTTTCAGGTGTACCTTTTTGGTAGTCACCAGCGGAAAACCGGCCTGCAGATCAAAGCGCATCTGATAGCCAAATACGCTTCGTGTACCTGTACCGGTTCGATCGGATTTGTCGACGCCATGGGCAAGTATATGCCGCAACAGATCATGATAGGCTTGCATGCAGGCAAGTTAACCAATGTTAGGAAACTGTAGAGACTCAGCGTCGAGCTCTTTCCTGTAAAAGCAGGCGAAGTTCCCGACCGGTTTGGCCACGGACGGAGGTGTTCTCCTGGGCCCGGCGCATCAGATAAGGAATCACATCTGTCAGCGGACCAAAAGGAAGGTATTTGCTGACTGAACAACCGGCTTTTGCCAGATTGAATGTGATATTATCACTCATCCCATACAACTGACTCCAGTGGATATGCGGGTGATCAAGGGCCTGTTTCAATTCCCTCAAAAGACTCACTGCATACAAGCTGCTTTGTTCATTGTGAGAAGCGACCATCACGAAGATCTGATCTAGATGCTCAACACAAAAAGCCAAAGCGGCATCATAATCCCAATCTGAAGCCCTTTTATCGGGTTGTATAGGTGACTCATATCCCATTTTTTGGGCACGAGCTCGTTCTTTCTCCATATATGCTCCCCGCACCAGTTTGGCACCGAGGAGAAAATCACCACGTTGACAAAATTTGAAATTATCGAACAAAAAAGAGAGCCGATCGTGTCTGTATAACTGATAGGTGTTAAATACCGTTACCCGCTCGCGGTTGTACTGCTGCATCAATAACAGGGCAATCGCATCGATCGGGTCCTGAATCCAGGATTCCTCGGCATCAATAAGAACACCCACGCCCTCTTTTGCCCCCGTCGAAGCAATAGCATTCAAGCGAGCACATACTCGTTCCCACTCTTGCTGTTCATCCTGGGTTAAAAGATTCAAAGATGCCAAATAACCTTTCTGAAAATTGGTTCGATTTGACTTCATCCCCTCCTGGATCTTCTCCAAGAGCGCAAATCGAGCCATCCCGGTTACTTTGATGCTGATAAATGGGATATTCGGGCAAGAAGCGGCATAGCGGATCACGCGGATGAATTCATCCCGGGCCTGATCGAAATTCGCCTCACCCTCTTTTCCTTCCACGCCGTAATCCAGAATAACATCTACCCCAAATGCATGAAGATTATCTGATACCTTTCGGGTCTCTGCCAACGTTTCACCACCGACGAATTGACGGAAGATCGTGTTACGCAAAAGCGTAGAGATCGGTAATCCTTTTTTCACCATCCAAGGCGTGAGGCGGGTCCCTATCTTGACCAAGACGGGCCAAGACATCAATCTGAAAAGCAATATTGAATGACTCAGATCCTGATCGGATCGGTGCGCAAAAGCAATTTCAGTATTATCGAAAGTTATCGTCTTAGTAGGGGTAGGCATATGCTGGCAGCTCGTTGGTGCGAAAATAATCAATGCCCGACGAACCGGTCAGATTGCCTGGTGATTAAACGGCTGCAAAACCATTTCACTCACCACGCCAGAGGCCGGCTGCTGGCAGAGGAACCAAATGGCTTTGGCTGCCTCCTCGCGCACGATCATCTTATCGCGCTGAACGCGCAGATCGATACCATCCCAAAAAGGTGAATCGACCCCACCCAAATAGATCAGGGTAAAGCGTATCTGCGTCCGTTTGCACTCCTCCCGTAAACTCTGCATCATGCCAACAAGTCCGTATTTGCTGGCACTGTACGCCGCCGCCCCCGCCATGGGAACTTTTCCCAATACCCCGGGAATATGAATGACCAACCCCTTACCGGCTTGCTTCATCAAAGGCAAAAAGGATTTCATCAAACGAAAAGGTGCCGTCAGATTCACTTTCAGCGTTCTGCTGAACTCCTCCTCACTGAGTTGTTCCAGCGGCTTGATGATCCCGATACCGGAAGCATTGACCAAGACGTCGATGGTGGTGAATACAGATTGATATGACTGGAGCAGTGCCTCCACGCTAGACGAATCGGTCAGATCCGTAACCGCCGTTTGAGCGTTCGGTATGCTTAACTCAAGAGCTAATTCATTCAACTTGCCAGCATCTCGTCCAGAGAGAAAAAGTTCAGCCCCACTTTGACGCAACAACGCTGCCGTTTTTCTGCCAATTCCTCCGGTTGCGCCCACCAACAGTACTTTTTTACCCTTAACAGACTCCATGATGTTTTTTTGACAAAACAATCCCAAGTAGCAATTGTTCTAGAATCGTGTCTAAAGTCACCCTCCTATTTCCTCACCAGCTCTATCAGGAGCATCCGGCCCTTCGGTTGGACGTGCCGGTCTACTTGGTAGAAGAGGACCTGTATTTCACACAATATCCGTTCCATCAGGCCAAACTTGTTTTTCATCGGGCCAGTATGAGATCCTATGCCGACTCGCTGGAATCCAATGGGTATAAGGTACAATATGTGGCGTCCGGAGCGGGATTTTCAGATGTACGGAATCTGATCAGCCAACTGGCACAAGAGGGCTTTCAGCAGATCCTTTTTTGTGACCCGACGGATGATTGGTTGTTGCGGCGGATCAAGAGATCCATTGAAACAAATAAGCTTGGATTTGAAATGTACCCTTCCCCGAATTTTATTTGCCCCACCGACGAAGAGGTGGCGGGCAGACGACAGCCGACCTATTTTCAAACTGATTTCTATATCCGGCAGCGGAAAAAAAAGGGCTGGCTGCTTGAAAAAGACGGGAAGCCCACAGGCGGACAATGGTCCTTCGATGCCGACAACCGAAAACCGCTTCCCAAAGGATTAGCAGTCCCAAAACTTATTATCCCAAACGCAGATAAATATCTGAATGAGGCCAAAAAATATGTAGCTGACAAATTCCCGCTTCACTATGGCAACTGTTCTGAATTTCTGTTTCCGACAGACCGATCCGGCGCCCTGCTCTGGTTGGAGGATTTTCTTAAAAATCGGTTTGCCTTTTTCGGTGACTATGAAGATGCAATGCAGCCGGATGAACACTTGCTCTTTCATAGCGGTTTGACACCCATGCTAAACGTTGGGCTTTTGTCTCCCGAAGAAGTAATCGAACGAACACTCGCTTACGCTGAAAAACACCAGATCCCATTGGCCTCAGTGGAGGGGTTCCTTCGACAAGTGACAGGATGGAGAGAATTCATACGTCTTGTTTATCTGCAAGCCGGCCGTAAACAACGCACCACCAATTATTGGAAATTCAAGCGAAAGATCCCTGAATCATTCTGGGTGGGTGAAACGGGCATCATACCGATTGATACAGTCATCAAAAAACTGCTTCGCACCGGTTACTCTCATCACATCGAGCGACTGATGATCCTGGGCAACTTCATGCTTCTTTGCGAATTCGATCCGGATGAAGTATACAAGTGGTTCATGACACTTTATATCGATGCCTATGACTGGGTGATGGTTCCCAATGTATATGGAATGACGCAATTCGCGGATGGCGGATTGATGACCACAAAACCCTACATCAGTGGTAGCAATTATCTGATGAAAATGGGCAAATGGGAAAAAGGTGAATGGCAAGCGGTATGGGATGGTTTGTTCTGGCGATTCATGGACAAGCACCGGTCCTTTTTCACCCAGAACCCAAGATTGGGCATGCTGATCCGCAGTTGGGACAAGATGGATCCAGCAAAAAGAGAAAATCATTTGCGAACAGCAGAAAGGTTCCTCCAAAAACTTGATGCCTCGTGAAAGCCATTCCAAAAAATCAGTTGCCAAAAAAGATCTGTCCGGTCTGTGATCGTCCATTTCAATGGCGTAAAAAATGGGCGAGAGATTGGGAATCCGTCATCTATTGCAGCGAGCGTTGCCGACGTCAGCCTAAACACAAGTCAACTCCTACTCAACCATCCGGCCGGTAGCTTGTTATTTGGTTGTGAACAAATCATTCCCTACCGATATTCCCTCCATTCTTGAGCGAATTGAGGACATAGACCCCGAGTCCTATGCCCGCACGCGAAATTTCAAGAATGGCTCGGTCAGCCACCTATCCCCCTACCTCTCCAGGGGGGTGATCAGTACCAAACAAGTATTGGAATCGTTAATCAATAAAGGAATCGAGTGGACAACTGCTCAAAAATTTGTTCAAGAGCTCGCCTGGAGAGAATTCTATCAACGTCTCTGGCAAAGTTTAGAGGATGATCTTTTTGAGGATATCCTGCAGATGCGATCGGGTGTAAGCAATCGAATGATACCAGCATCCCTTGTAAATGGATCCACCGGGATCGCCGCCATCGATGAAGGTATTCATGAATTGAAACGCAGTGGTTACATGCACAACCACCTACGGATGTATGTAGCCAGTTTGGCTTGTAATCTCGCAAAATCACATTGGCCGATGCCAGCTGCCTGGATGTATTATCATTTACTGGATGGTGATCTGGCCAGTAATACCTGCAGTTGGCAATGGGTGGCCGGCACATTCAATGGCCGTAAATATTATTGCAATCAGCAGAACATCGACCGTTACTTTGAGACCAATCAAAGAGGTTCGTTCCTGGATCAATCCTACGAGACCATACCCCAGATGCCCGTGCCGGATACCTTGCGCGAATTGACATCATTCCAAGAGGTCACCCGATTGCCGAATACACCAATTCCCCAACTCGATCCCTCCAAACCATTGTACCTGTATAACAGCTACAACCTGGATCCAAATTGGGATAAATCAGTAGATGCGAACCGTCTTTTAGTATTAGAACCATCTCATTTCAGGCGGTACCCGGTGAGTGATCAGGTCATCAATTTCATTCTTTCACTGGCCAATAATATAGACGGCATACAAGTGTATGTGGGCGAGGTTAATTCGATCCCCGATTTGCGCCGTTTTTCTCAGATCATTTCTAAAGAACATCCTGCTTTCCGCCATTACCCAGGGATCAAGCAGGAACGCGAGTGGATGTTTCCAGGCTTATCGGTGCGCCACACCTCTTTCTTCCGCTTTTGGAAACAAGCCGAACGGAAAGCCAAGAACGGATTTACCAAGAAAGGTATCTCCATTGCCGTTTCCTAACGGCTATCTTTGCGAAAACAAATCGCATGCAGTCGAAATCCCCCTCGGATAGTCTGACCATTATGACAGAACTGGTGTTGCCAAATGATACCAATCTATTTGGCAATCTAATGGGTGGACGATTGATGTACTGGATGGACATTGCAGCGGCTTTATCGGCTCAAAAACACTGTACTGCACCAGTGGTTACAGCATCGGTCGATAATATTTCTTTTGAAAATCCGATCAAACTGGGGAATGTCGTGCATATAGAAGCCCGCATCACCCGCGCCTTCAATACCTCCATGGAGATCCATTTAAAAGTTTGGGGTGAAGACCTGACTCAGCAATACAAATACAAAAGCAACGAAGCCTACTATACGTTCGTTGCACTGGATCCCAACCGAAAGCCACGTCCGGTAGCAAGCGTGTCACCAGAAACTGCTGAGGAGAAGAAACTGTTTGATGGTGCCCTTCGTCGCCGGCAGCTACGTTTGATCCTAGGGGGTAAACTTCACCCGGATGATGCGGCTGAACTGCGCGCATTATTTGTGAAAGATTGATCAGTGCTTATTTTTCGGATGAAAGCGGGGCGATTGTTCGATCGCATCCATCACCAACTGCATCAGCTCTTCTTGAGACGATTCAGGATCATAGTTCAGGGGATCCTTGAAGGTTATAGTTATGTTCGTACCCCAACGCTTCATTTTCAATCCGGTCTTATTGAATGCCTTTGAGAATCCGTCGATCACAACCGGAATGACAATGGGTTGCATCTGCTTCATGATGCGGGCCGTTCCTTTTCGTCCGGGCACATAGGGTGTGGTGGTTCCTTGAGGAAAATTGATCACCCAGTTTTCTTCCAATGCTCGATGAATCTTTCGGCTGTCGGAGGCATCCAAGCCGTGTATCTTCTCTGCCCCCTCCGCCCGCCAGGCACGCTTAACTGTGATTCCGCCGGCCAGCAGGAATAAACGACTCAGAAAATTCTTTTTCATCGTCTCCGCGGCTGCCACATAATTAACATTCAAAAAAGGTGCGAGGAGATAAAAAGGAAGCCCCAACCGTTTACGATACTTCCATTTGACAGCAGAGAAAATATGCAGAAAAGTGATTACCTCGGAGAAATAGGTTTGGTGATTGCTTACGAAGAGCACCCGCTGGCGGGGCAATTTTGCCAGGATATCCATGCCTTTGATCTGCATCCGATTGAACCAAACCAGGCCGGGAAAGCTGATCAATCCGATCACCAGATGTACCAGCCGTTTTCGGCACTGCCATTTACTTGTCTTTATATCCATGATCGTACACCAACAAAATCAAATGTACTAAGATTGGAAATCGAACGAACAAAAAAAGGCTGTCCGAATGGACAGCCTTGTATAGGAATGATGTTTGTCGAATTTATTCGGCAGCAGGTGTTTCACCGGTTTCGCCACCTTCCATTTTCTTCTTGAGATCAGCCAGAACACCCAGATCACCCAGGGTTGCTTTCTCAACCTTACCCTGAATAGACTTAACCGCTTTCTTGGTTTTTTCTGCTTCGTTACGAGCATCCTTTTTGGCTGTTTCGACCTCCTCGATCTTCCCTTGTTCCCAGATGCGGGTATGGGAAAGAACGATGCGCTTTTCATTTCGATCGAACTCGATCACCATGAATTGGGCTGTTTCTTCGGCCGCGATACTCTTACCGTCTTCCTTGCTCAGGTGACGGTTGGGCGCGAATCCTTCCAGTCCGAATGGCAGTTGAACCACCGCGCCTTTATCGTCGCGACGGATCACATGACCTTCGTGTAAGCTTCCGATCGTGAAGGTTTCCTGCAATGCATTCCAGGGATCGTCCTCAAGTTGTTTGTGTCCGAGTTGGAGTTTGCGGTTTTCCTTATCGATACCCAGGATCATGACGTCGATGGTCTGTCCAACTTTGGTATACTCAGTCGGATGATTGAATCGCTTCAGCCAGCTCAGGTCGCTGATGTGGATCATTCCACCGATACCAGGAGCCAATTCCACGAAAACACCGTAGTTGGTAATGTTCTTCACCAATCCGGCATGCTTGCTTTCTTCTGGGAAACGGATCTCGATATCGTTCCAAGGATCTTCGGTAAGCTGCTTGATAGACAGGCTCATCTTGCGACTATCGCGATCGAGTGTAACGATCTTTGCCTCGTATTCATCACCCAGCTTAAAGAATTCTTTAGCGTTGATGGGAGAATTCGACCAGCTGATCTCCGATACGTGTACCAGTCCTTCTACACCCGGCTGGATTTCCAGGAAGGCACCGTAATCTTCGATGTTCACTACTTTTCCTTTCACCACATTTCCTTCGCCGATATTCTCACCCAGTACATCCCAAGGATGTGGCGTGAGTTGTTTCAGACCGAGGCTGATGCGACGCTTCTCGTCGTCGAAATCCAATACAACCACGTTAATTTTCTGATCGAGCTTAAGCACCTCGGAAGGATGTGCAATACGACCCCATGAAATGTCTGTGATATATAGTAATCCGTCGAGTCCGCCCAGGTCCATGAACGCACCGAAGTCGGTGATGTTCTTCACGGTTCCTTCCAGCACCTGACCTTTTTCGAGCTTGCTCATGATCTCAGCACGTTGCGCTTCGATATCGCTTTCGATGAGTGCCTTGTGTGAAACAACGGCATTCTTGATGGCTTCGTTGATCTTCACCACCTTGAACTCCATCGTCTTCCCGACAAACTGATCGTAGTCCGTAACGGGCTTCACATCAATCTGTGATCCGGGCAGGAAGGTCTCCATTCCGAATACATCAACGATCAAGCCACCTTTAGTTTTAGAGGTAACAGTACCGGTGATGACTTCGCCGGTCTTATGTACTTCCACAATGCGCTCCCATGCACGAGTGATGCGAGCTTGACGACGGCTGAGGTTCAGATGACCATCGCGGTCTTCTTTCTCAACGATCATTACTTCCACTTCATCACCGATCGCCAGACCGGGAATGTCGCGAAATTCATTGAGAGAGATCAATCCATCGCTCTTGAAACCGATGTTCAGCACGACGTCAGTCTTGGTCAGACCAACCACCAGGCCTTTGATCAACTCTCCGTCGTTCAATTGAACGAACGTGTTGTCGTATACACTGTCATACTTCTCCCGCTCACTGGCGGTATAAGAGATCAGATTACGACGATCCACACTCCAATCAAAATCATCATGGGCTGTGGCGATCACAGGTGCATTTGTTGTCGCTGTAGCGGCCGCGGTATCCGCGCCGGACTCCTGTGCATCAGCGTTTAGGTGTTTGTAAATCAACTGTTGAAACATGTGTGTTTCCCGAAAGGGTTTTATTTTCGGGGTGGCAAAGATAATGAAAACCACCGGTT
>CANGZN010000016.1 GCA_947458625.1 Chitinophagaceae bacterium | reverse complement strand
GGTCTTGATATTTGAGTGAGAGACCTTATTTCCACCGATCGGGGTCTTTCCAGTAACCTGACATACACGTGCCATAACGAATCAATTTTGGGAGGGCAAAAGTAAGGGAAATCAGCGAATTAGACGAAGAAAGGAGTTTTTTTCTCAGACCCGCCTCCGGAATTGCTCCCAGCCGAGGAGTTGGCAATTGCCTGTTTTAAAATAACTTTGCACCCAATCAGGGGCCAGTCAGGCCCTATCACCTTAAAATTCAATCGATTTATGGCATACGATGTAGTCGTTCTGGGAAGTGGTCCGGGCGGATATGTGGCCGCCATCCGGGCTGCTCAATTAGGATTCAAAACCGCTGTCATTGAAAAAGAAAGTCTGGGGGGCGTTTGCCTGAACTGGGGTTGTATTCCCACCAAGGCCCTTTTAAAAAGTGCCCAGGTGAACGAATACATCAAACACGCAGAGAATTTCGGTATACAGGCATCCGGAACCCCACAGTTCGATGCGGTCATCAAACGCAGTCGGGGTGTAGCCGATAAAATGAGTAAAGGTGTTCAGTTCCTCATGAAGAAGAACAAGATCGACGTGGTCATGGGCTTCGGCAAACTCATCGCAAAAGGCAAGATCGAAGTGAGCGCTGCTGATGGCAAGACCCAGCTGGTCGAAGCCAAGCATATCATCATTGCCACCGGGGGTAGAAGTCGTCAGCTCCCCACGATGCCAATCGATGGAAAGAAGATAATCGGTTACCGGGAAGCTATGGTCCTGCCCAACAAACCGACCTCCATGATCATCGTCGGCAGCGGTGCTATCGGAGTGGAGTTCGCTTACTTCTATAATAGTATGGGAACGAAAGTTACCATTGTAGAATTCATGCCTCGTATCGTTCCGGTTGAAGACGAGGACATCAGCAAGGAACTGGAAAAACAATACAAGAAGAGCGGCATCGAGATCATGACAAACAGTGAAGTGACCTCGGTTGACACCTCCGGCACCGGTGTGAAAGCCAAAGTAAAAACTGCATCCGGAGAGATCACACTGGAGGCGGACATCCTTCTGAGCGCCGCCGGAATGGTCGCCAACATCGAGGGAATCGGTCTCGAAGGGCTGGGTATCAAAACAGAAAAAGGAAAGATCCTGGTCGATAAATACGGTCAATCAAACATACCCGGCATTTATGCAATCGGAGATTGTACGCCCGGCCAGGCACTTGCTCACGTTGCCAGCAAGGAAGCCATCAACTGCGTGGAGTCAATTGGCTACAACGAGCGTAAATACAACCATCAACCTGAACCGATCGATTACAACAACGTACCCGGATGTACCTATTGCATTCCAGAGATCGCTTCAGTCGGTTATACGGAAAAGCAGGCCAAGGACGCCGGATATGATATCAAAGTTGGTAAGTTCCCACTGAGTGCCAGTGGAAAGGCATCCGCTGCCGGACATACGGAAGGGTTTGTAAAAGTGATCTTCGATGCCAAATACGGCGAGTGGCTGGGCACGCACATGATCGGCTACAACGTAACCGAATTGATCGCTCAAACCGTTACTGCCCGCAAACTGGAGACTACCTACCACGAGGTGTTAAACTCGATCCACCCGCACCCCACCATCAGTGAAAGCGTGAAAGATGCGATCGAGGTAGCTTACGGAGAAGCGATCCATCTCTGATCAAGTAATTACTCAACATAAAAAGGGGAAGCTTCGGCCTCCCCTTTTTTTATATTCCTCAATGAATGCAGAACAGAAATAAAAGACTTATTGCTTCAGGAATTTGGCCTTGTACACAACCCCGTCGGTACGACGAGCTTCCAGCAAATAGTATCCCTTATCCAACCCCGTTAATTCGAATTGATGGATCACGGAAGTGATCGCCCCCTGCATGCGTACACGTCCTTGCAGGTCAATGATTCGGTAAGACTGCCCCACCCAGCGACGATCATATGAAAGATCAATCTGTACATAGGAAGTAGCGGGATTGGGAAATAATTTCGGTTCCAGCCAGGTTGGGTCTTGCTCCGCCAGCGGCATCTCTGCGATCAGAGGCAATTTCAATCCAGGTGAATTCGATAATGATCCACGAAGACCCCCGTTAGCCAACAAGGTGCGCATGCGTCGCTTTTGCCCCTCGGTAAACAAGGTCATACAAGCATCATTGGTAAAATCCATGTAGTTGTTGTACATATCACCTGTGGGATTGTTTCCACAAGTGATCCGGGGTGTAGATGGGCATCCAGGGGTGTAACTGGCTTGTTTAGGCGTATCCGATACACCATCGTCACCACAATATTCATCCCCCCACAAGTGCTTTAAACCCAGCCAATGTCCTACCTCATGCACTAAAGTCTTTTGTCCGGCGCCAATAGCACCCAGATCCAAAACGATACCGTCTAGTTTGGGATCCGAACCGATGACACTGGTGAAGCCGGCAAACTTTTCCATCCGACAAACCCAGATATTCAAATAGCTTTTCGAGTCCCACCCATCAGCACCCATCTTCGATGTAGATTTCATGTCATCCCCCATTTTCCAGGAGCTGATCGGTGTATAATACCGAACAATGCCCGAGGTGGATCTGCGACGGGGATCTGAAATAGCCAAACGAAATTCGATCTCACAATCAGCAGCATAGGGCTTAAATACCGAACGGGTATTGACCGTGTCGGCATTTCGCATCCGAAAACAATCATTCAGCGTCTTCAACTGGGCCTGTACCTGCTGTTCCGATATCTTTTCTGATGGGAGGTGATAGAGGTTATGAAAAACCACTGGTATGACCAGCGTGCCTTCTTGTGTTCGTTGCCATTGACCCGACTCCATCCCCTGCCGGATCAACTGCTCTACCTCCAACAACCGCTGTGTTAATTGCGGTTGTGTTTGTTTAATGGATTGCTCATATTCCACACCCGCACAACGAAGCTGAGCCTGCACCAAGGCTGGCATACAGAGAGCCACAATAAGTAATAAATGGAACGTTTTCATAGTTCCTAGTGGGTTGGGGTTGGTACGGATCGTGGCCTAGACCACGGTTAGACGAGAGTAAAGATAGGGTAAATACGTATGACTGCGGGTTTTCCCCTATCGTAATTATACGTTTTCTATATTTTTCAGATAATGGTGTACTTTTAAGGAGATGAATATCAAGCAGTATAATTTTCGCAATGCGCTCATAATCATTGCATTATTTTTTTACGGTTGTGGGGAAACTCGAACGGGATCGGTCATTTCCACTCCACCGGCCCCAAAAACGCTGAGTTCTTCGATCCAAGCTACTTACCCGCATGATACGGCGGCCTACACCCAGGGGTTGGTCGTTTACAAGGGAGCCCTGTTTGAGGGTACTGGAAATTATGGTCGGTCTGAATTAAGAAAAGTAGACATATCGAACGGAAAAACATTGCAACGGGTAACACTGGGAGAAAAATATTTCGGGGAGGGCATCACCATCCTACGCGATACCGTTTATCAACTGACCTGGCAAGAAAAGAAAGTATTTGTCTACTTACTTCCGGGATTTAAAAAGATCAAAGAATTTGATGTGCCCTTCGATGGATGGGGATTGACCCATGACGGAACGAATCTGATCCTAAGTAATGGCAGCGGCGAATTATTTTTTTATCGCCCACAGGATTTTACACTGATTCGTTCACAAGCGGTCGTTGAGGCTGGCACGCCTAGTTTCAACCTGAATGAGCTGGAATACATTGACGGATTTATCTATGCGAATCAATATACCTATCCCTATATCCTAAAGATCGATCCGAATAGCGGCGAAGTGGTTGCCAAGATCGATCTAACGGATATTTGGAATCGAAACCGTGCAGCGTATCCAAAGGCCGATGTACCGAACGGCATCGCATACGACCCGGATTCCAAGAAGATCTTTATTACTGGAAAATGGTGGCCGGAATTGTACGAGATTCAACTGAGCAATTAAACCGGTTTCAATTCATACAGCAAAGAACTACCTCTTTCGCTGTTCATCCATGCCCTTACATTCGAACGGATTCCTACCCAAGCCGAAGAGAGCCAACGGCTGCTGCCGGTTTTATGTTGGTGACTCAGTAATGCGATATAGAATGCATCATACCAAAGCGGACGGATCGAACGGCAGGTAAATCCATGCTTGGTAGCCAGATGCCGCATGGAATCGGGCGAGAAATGATACAGGTGTCTTGGCACATCGTAGGCCGCCCACCACTTCCCGAAATAATCGGCATCAAAAGATGTATGATTAGGCAAGGCGATCAATAATCGACCACCCGGTTTCAGCAAGCGATGTAACTGATTCATATAACCATTCAGATCGTGCACATGCTCCAATACATGCCAAAGGGTGATGGCATCGAATGAGCCGACCGGTAACTGAAACAGTCGATCGATATCCAACAAGGTAACAGCAAAATCAGTTTGAGCAACCTGCCGGGCTATGGGATCGGGTTCCAATCCGTCTGCTTGCCAGCCGGCCTTACGGAGTTCATGCACGAAAGCCCCTGTTCCGCTCCCAACATCCAGTACACGACCGCCCGACAAGCCCGTGCTTCGCTCTACCCATTTGACCTTCTGACGCAACGTGCGTTTTCGTACTGCCTGATAGATACGATTGATCAATCCCTGGCTCGTGTTACTGTGAGAAATATATTCCGCCGACTGATAATACATGGAGGAGCTGGCCTGATCAGGGGCACGTTCCGTCAAACGACAACCACATTTCGCACAAGACAGCAATGAAAACGAATCATGGCTGACCAGCTGATCGACAACATCAAAAACAGGCGTCAATTCTGCAGCACCGCAAACTGGACAATTGGTATAATGGATTCGACCGGACATGTAATTAAATATTGGATCAACGAACCTCCCGATACAGCAATGATTCAGATTTGGATTCAAGGACAGTTGCCGGCACACGTGAACGGCTTTCTTCTGCTCGCGCACCTTGGCTCGCACCCTGCCAGATCATCCAAGCGATCGAGATAACAGAAAGAACCATCAACAACTTAGCCGCCAGATCATACCGCACATTGGAATGTTTACGTAGCTCAGGTAGGGCCGACACCTGTACGGATACGGGTGCCAACGCATCGGATTGATTCCATTTCCACTTATCCTGATCACGCTCAAAAACGCCCAAAGCCCATAAAGGCACCGTTGGCTGATCCAGTTTAAATGAACGGATCCATTGACTGTAGAGCGCTTCCACCGGCTGAGCCGACTGCCCGGAAAAACTTCGAAGTCTGTTGAAAAAATCGGTCGGTATTTTTATTTGGGGGTCTTCTACAAACGTAAGCACCCAACGAGGAACACTCCACGTAGATCTATCCTTAACAGGTTCCGCCCGCTGCCTCTCCCATTGCAAAACTCCTACCCCTTCGATCGGTAGAGATTGTCCGCAGACCAGCCAGTCATGAATCAACTTCGACATCAGGGGATTGATTTATCGAGTGAAAATACAACTCCCCCGACAAAATGAAATCCGTAAACGGGATATTGCGACCATCGGCTGTAGGATTGATTCAGCAGATTATTGAATTGCAACCAAGCACTGATCTTCGGCGTGATAGGCATCTGTCCACCCAGATTGAGATCAAAAGCACCGTCCGTTCGGCTGGATGCTCCTGATTTTGTCAGATATAACGGAGCAAACCAAGAGTATAGGTCGGCCTGTACCCGTAGCTTGTTCGCAAACCGATGCATGGCACTTAGCTTCCATTCGAATGGAAGCAATCCCCAGGCTTTATCTGCTCCGCGGATCGAATGATATTGATTCCAACCCGCTTCCCCGCTGATCAACCATCGGTCAGCCTGGCGATAACTGACCGCTGCCCGAGCATAAAGATTTTGTATCCGATCGGCATAGACCACCTGAAAGGATTTCCCATCCCCTGAAGCCGATGTGTCGTTGACAAACAAGAACGTATTGGTTTGAGTAGCGTAACCTACTTTGAGATCATACACCCAATGTGCACGACGCTGATATTGCCATTGTACGGAGCGATCCACCACACCCTGATTACGCCATTGGGTGGGCATCCACAACCAGGGATTTTGTGCATAGAGATCCCGGTAACCGGTTCTACGTAATTCGCCGGACCAGTTCAAGCGAATGAACCAAGGCTTGGAAGCATGACTCCATCGAAGATTCACATCCGGATAGATGCGTACACCTGCGCTGTCCCAAGCGGGACGAATCCCGGCGCGAACAGACCACCGTGACTGCTCAAAGCGAATAGCGGGATTGATGCTGTAAACCGATCGGTTGAGTGCAGGACCTTCAGATCTACTGATCCGACCCCAATGCACAATGGCATCGACCTGCATGGATATCCGATCATTGAAATGATAGCGGATGGGCACCCACATACGCGCTTGAACATCACGGTTATCAAAACGATCGCCAGTCAGTTTTCCTTCCAATACAGGCTCCACCATAAACCCGACAATCGATGGATTTTTTCTCCTGTAAGCAACTCGTAATCCGAACTCATGGAAGACCTGACGCAGGGAATCCTCGGGTGGTATGGCTTGGCTGGTATCGAACCCATATTTGTTAACACCCTCACGAATAAAATTGAGATCGGCAGACCATTCACCCATCTCCCGGTCCGGCAACTGCCAACGTAGTAACCCGGAAGAGATGGAGTGCTTTTGAAAGGGACGGGGACCAGCTGCGGATTGATGTCCGCCGTAGAAACGAAGCGGGTTTTTCTTCCCCCATTCCAAGGCAACGGAAGCATACGGATTTCGAAGACTCCCGTACCCTAGCTTGACATATTGAGCAGGCCTGAAACCCGTGTTCGAATCCGGCAGAAAGGCCAGTGGTTTTAATACGCCTGGCTGATAAGAAATGGATAATTCCTGGCTGGGTATCCGGTAGCTCAAAGATTGTCTTACGGGATCGGGAGCAGGCGGCTGAGCAGAAAATTGAAACTTCACCAGATCACGCAGGGTTGGCTTGAAGTTGGAAATGATATCTACACTTCCTGTACCGGATGTATCTCTTCGCTCGCGTTGAGAATAGGCTTGTGATGGAATTAGAATCCAAGCCATGAAGAATACTATCAAATGAACCGATCGCATCATAGCCCCGTTTTGGTTGTTTTACGTTCCGCTTCCACGACTCGCTGTAATTTTTCTGTTGCTTCCGCTTGCAGCAAAGGATCTTCCGCATTGTCTATGACGCTTTGATAGGTGGCTTTCGCATTGAAAAAATCTTTTGTTTGTAAATAGACATCCCCCGTCAAGATATAGGACTTGGTCGACCAGGGCTCATAGGAGCCGGATCGACGGATCGTTTCAGCCGCAGCCTTCTCCGCCTCCTGCCAATTACCTTGCTGAAAATAAGTCCAGGCCATCAAATAACGGGCCTCTGCAGCCAGCGCGCCCTTATTATGCGGAAGCACCAAACGCAATGTTTCCAACGCTTCCCCCCATTGTTTGACTTCGATCGATTGCTGAGCGATCAGCATATAACTGATGGCCTTGTCGTCAGATGAGGCATCTTTTTCTGCCAACAATGAACGGGCCTGTTTCGCTCCGTTCACCCAATCTTTCAACTGCTGATAACAGCGTACTGAACCCCGAAGGGCTTCGAGTCGCCACTCCTGGTTTCTGGTTACGCCCAACAAACCAAGATAGAACCGCAACGCATCTTTCGCATTCTTCAATTCGAAATATGAAATACGGGCTGCTTGTCGGTACGACCACTCTTCATACTTGTTGGGCGTGCGTGCCAGCAATGAATCCAACTGCATCAACGCGGATGCCCAATCTTTCTTCTTTATAAAAAGCTCAGCGACTTGATAAAAAGCTTGGATCCGATAGCGCCCATACGGATGTTCACTTAAATATGATTTCAGTGCACTTAGCGCATTGCCTTCAGCACCATTTTCATACATGGCCGCTGCTGCCATATAAGTGAGAGAATCAGCAACGGGATATTCAAGCGGCTTTCCAATGCTTTGCATGTATCCCACAAAATCGGCAGGCTTTCCCATCTCCACAAACACTTGCCGGATATTTTCCAGGGCATCATCAGCATCCTCTCCATTGGGGAAACGACTGACCACCTCCTTCAATCGTTTCAATGACTCCTCATATTCATCAAGGTTGTAAAGACAGGACCCTTGTAATAGCAGGGCTCGAGATATCCAGCTATCCTGACTCGCATGGACGATCACCCGATCCAAGGCGGGGATCGCTTCCCGAAATTTTCTATCGGCCACATATGCATTCGCCATTTCGAGGTAAGCATCAGGAAGTAAAACCGAACGGGGATATTTCTCGGGAATCTGTTGCAGCAAACGGATCTTCTCTGCGACATTCTTGATTCCGGTAATCATAGCCAATTGAAACTGGGCATAATCTGCTGCGGGCCATTGCATCGTAATGGCACGCTCGTAATGCGTTTTGGCTTTATTGAAATCGCGCCGCATATAAAAACAATCTCCCGCCCTCAGCCAGGCATCCTGCAGCAGGGAGGTGGGAATGCCAGGCATATTTTTTGTAATCAACAGGAACTGATCTCCGGCAGCGGAATAATTAGACAGCTTTAGATATGCATACCCAAGATTATAGCGGGCATGCGTGGCGTTCACTTCAGTGCCGGTCGAAAGCGGATCTGTCAAATAAGCATTGAGGTGATTTATCGCATTGGCAGGATCATTGCGACGATACGCGATCTCGCCCGACCAGAATTTGGCATATTGCCGCCATTGACCCGCCCATGGATCTTGAATTACCTGATCCAGCAAGATCTGGGAACGATCCAATAATTGGTCGTTCAACAGCTCGATCGCTCGCCCATACCAAATTCGGGGGAATAACTTTTTTAATGAAGAAGATGGACGTTGGATTCGTTCCACCCACTGCAATGCCTGCCGAAAATTATTGGTAGCAGCAAGAACCATCACCATCAGTTCCTGTGCCTCCTCCCGTCTGGAATCTGCCGGATAATTTGCCAGAAATTGCTCTACACTGATCTGTGCCTCCTGCAAAAAAGACAACTCATATGAAAGCTTGGCATATTGCAACAAAGAAATAGACCGCTGATCCGCATAGCTATTGTTGCGCGCACAGAACTGAAAAGCATTTCTAGCGCGGCTGAGATCTCCGGTTTTCAAATATGCATCACCCAGTAAATACATGGCATGCTGGCTAAGTGAATCTTGCCCACCGGCGAGCTCTTGAAACCCGGGAATGCTGGATTTATAATCGCCCGACTGATGATGACAATAGGAAAGTTCATAGATATCTTCCCGTCGAACTTTCTCCGATCGAGCGACATATTCCTTTAGCAGGGGAAGCGCTTTATCGAAGGCGCGTTTTTCAAAATAAGCATGCCCCAGCAACTGCTTCAATGGCAGTTCGTAATACTGAGAGCCAGACTCCTGTAATTTTCGCTCTACATACTCGATCGCTTCTTTCTTTTTTCCCTGCAGGTAAAAAAGCTGTCCGATGTAATACGGAACGATACTCCGGTACTCGGGATGATCTTCCACTGTCCGAAGGCTGGAAAGCGCCAAATCATATTGCTGGTCCCTCAAGCAGATAAAACCAAAGTAGTAATTGGCCGCTGCATAATCCGGATGGTTGAGCTGTGATCGAACGCTATCAAAATTTGATCGGGCGGGAGCGAACCGCTGCGCGGTGAACTGTGCATAACCCATCATGAACTGGCGATGCGTGCGCTCTGCTGACCGGAGGTTACGGGGCTCCAAATCCTCCAGCAAATGCAAGGCCTCCGGAAATCGCTGATTACGGAAAGAATGATCGGCCAGCTCGTATGACAACCCTTGCACGAACGCAGGGGGGTGTGGCTGACGTATGTACCGGCCAGCCTCCTCCACGGCTGACAACTCATCCAACCGAACGCCACAGATCAATCTGAAATAATCCAGTTCAGATTCGCTGACAGCAGACTGTCGGGCGTCAAGTCTCCATTCATGCAATCGCAGAAAAATGGGATAGGCCAATGACTCCTTTCCCTCATAGAACCATTGCACGGCCTGCTCCCAATCCCGACGGTGATCGACATCAAATGCCGTACGCTGTGCAAGCATGCTACTTGCCGGCAGAAAAAATAATAGAATGAAAAGCGTGATACGATTCATACTTGATAATAAACGTAAACGCCCGAATATCGATTTTTATTGGGAGTTATGACAAAGTTGATTGCGAACAGGTGTGGATAATCGGATGTGGAATGGATTTAACAAACTCTTCGAGACCTCCTTTTTCCTATTTTCGGGTATAATCATACAGCATGAGTCAATTTTTCAGCACCAAATACAAGCAGGGGGCACTCGACTTCTCCTTATTCCTTTTGCGATTGGCGGGCGGCGGCTTGATGATCAAGCATGGGTTCGACAAGCTAATCCACTTCAACGATAAAGTACGAACCTTCCCCGACCCGCTGCATGTGGGCTCAACCATCTCGCTCTCCCTGGTGATCTTCGCTGAATTCTTCTGTGCCGTCTTGTTGGTATTCGGACTATTGACCCGTTTGGCAGCCATCCCACTCGTCATTTGTTTTTCGATCGCTCTTTTTGTGATACACCACGGCCAGGTTTGGGGCGATGGGGAATCCTCCGCTTTATTCTTAGCTGTTTATTTAGCCCTCCTTTTCACGGGTCCGGGTAAATTCAGCCTAGACCGTCTGATCGGAAAATAACCACATGTTCACGCACGAAACATCCATCCGCGTTCGCTACGCGGAGACTGATCAAATGGGCGTTGTCTATCATGGCCATTATTTCCCGTATCTGGAATCCGGCCGAGTGGAAGCCATCCGCTCGTTGGGCATGTCGTATGCCGAACTGGAGAAAATGGGCATCAGCATGCCTGTTGTGGAAGTCCATTGCAAATATCTCCGACCGGCTCGCTACGATGATCTGCTTCGTGTACGAACCTCTTTGCCCGAACTGAGAAGTGATCATCGAATCGAGTTTCACCAAGAAATCTACCGGGGTGCCGATGAGTTGCTGATGAAAGCACAAGTGAAATTATACTTCTGGGATACACAGCATAATCAAAAAACAACAATGCCTTCGGCTTTGATGGATCGATTGAAATCATTCTATCTTGACTGACACGGAACAAATAACTCAACCAATCGGACTTCCCAAATATCCGTCAACGCCACCCACGAGAAGCTCCTCCATGGGAAAGACGACGATCAGCCTACTGATCTATTTACTGGCCGGCTATTGGCTACTGGGTGACTGGAAGAGCTTACTGATGATCACCTTCATACTGGTATTTCATGAAGCCGGACATTTCATCGCTATGCGAATAGTAGGTTACCGCGACCTGGGCGTCTTCTTTCTTCCCCTACTGGGCGCCTATGTATCGGGCTCTAAACGAGTGGTTACACAGCGTGAATCCGCCTTTGTACTTCTTGCGGGCCCCCTCCCGGGGATGATCCTGGGTGCCTTGCTTTATCTATTGCTAAAAAATGACATCATCCCGTCATACGGCGCGTTTGACATTTCACATGAACGGCTCATGTTATTTCTGGTTATACTCAATGGCATCAACCTTTTGCCTGTTTATCCGCTGGACGGCGGACAATTACTGAATCGAGTATTCTTGGAAGAAGATGGGCTGGTCAGCAAATTATTTGTGGTGGTCTCTGCCATTCTGCTCGGGTACTTGGCCGTACATTATGGCATATACCCTTTATTAATTTTCCCCGCCGGACTATTATTCCGACTCTGGCGAGATGCCGGTGCCGCGCGGATCGAAAAAAGGATTGCAGCAACTAACATCGATACAGAGATCGACTATGAAGATCTGTCCGATCAACACTATTGGCAGATCCGACAGATCCTTATCGAAGAGGATCCCTCCATACGTCGGCTTGCGGGCGATCACTTCAATGACTATGCACCGGCAGAATTGCAGATACAACAAGCCGTAGAAGGTCAATTACACCGGACGTTGATACAGGACTTATCCATCGCTGCCAAAGTGCTGATCCTGTTGATCTGGATCGGGAGTCTTGCTACGCCCTTATGGGTTTGGCAGCGCTAACCGGAATGAATTACTTTTGCAGGCCAAGATATGTCCACACCTATCCCAACCGCTTCCATCATCACCATTGGCGATGAATTGCTCATCGGACAAACGATCGATACCAATAGTGCCTTCATTGCACAAGCCCTGAACCAAATTGGTATCTGGGTTAGACGTCGGGTTGCTGTGGGTGATCAATACCGCGATATCCAAGAAGCGCTTAACCAGGAATCGGCGGGTTCCGATCTGATTTTGATCACCGGCGGACTGGGTCCTACCTCCGACGACATCACAAAGCCTTTACTCTGCGATTATTTCGGCGGAAAACTGATCCGAAACCAGTCTGTCTTGGAACACATTGAATACCTATTTACGCAAGTTTATCGAAGACCTGGTCCGCTGCTGGAACGCAACATCAAACAAGCCGATGTGCCCGATAATTGTGAAGTATTACCCAATGCGATCGGTACGGCGCCTGGCATGTTATTTCGAAAAGACGGAAAAATTTTCATTTCACTACCTGGCGTACCGGCGGAAATGAAAAAACTGATCACAGATGAAGTGATACCGCGTATCCTAAAGGAATGTTCCACTGCCTCCATCCAACACCGCACCTTACTGACCGCCGGAGCCGGTGAATCTGTGCTCGCGGAAGCGCTGACCGCTTTTGAATCTGTACTGCCCGATAATCTAAAGCTTGCCTACCTGCCAAAATACGGCATGGTAAAGCTGCGTCTTACCTACATAGGCGAATCAGAACAAACAGGTAAAGCTTTGCTGGATGAACAGTTCCCAATCCTGTCTGAAACAGTACAGCAATGGCGGATCACCGAGGAGGATATCGGACTGGAAGTACTCATCGGAAATTGGCTAAAAGAGCAGAATAAAACTATGGGCACCGCAGAAAGTTGTACCGGTGGTAGCATTGCCCAACTGATGACATCTGTTCCGGGATCATCAGCTTATTTCATCGGAAGTGTAGTTAGTTACGCCAACCGCATCAAAGTGGAGATGCTGGGAGTACAAGAGGAGACCTTACAAACCGTAGGTGCCGTCAGCGAAAAGGCGGTGAAAGAGATGATCGAGGGCGGATTGAAAAGAATGGGTACCGATTACATGGTTTCAGTAAGCGGGATCCTGGGCCCGGGGGGCGCCACACCCGAAAAACCGGTTGGTACGGTCTGGATCGCGGCCGGAACTAAAGAAAAGATCATCACCCGTCAACTGAATCTTCGGTTCGATCGAACCCGCAATACCACCATCACGACCCACCAATGCCTACTGCTTTTGTGGGAACTTCTTCAGACGAACGAAGGTTAGCAAAGCGATTGAATTCCCTACCTTTACCGCGACAAAAAATCACTATGGCTCTGGTCGATCTCATCATGCCCAAATTGGGTGAAAGTATCATGGAAGCCACTATTCTAAAGTGGCACAAACAACCCGGCGATTCCGTTTCGCTAGATGAAACTGTTTTGGAGATCGCTACCGACAAAGTAGATAGTGAAGTACCCAGCACTACGGCCGGCGTGATCGAGGAAATTCTCTGGAAAGTAAATGATGTCGTACCCATCGGATCGGTGATCGCCCGTATTCGTACCGGTGCAGCAGAAACCGTCACCAGTACCCCATCCACCCCACCGGCTCCACCGGTACAGCAAGCCGTTGTTGTGGATTCAAAGCCGACTCCGGCTCCCCAAACCCGACAACTTGTTATTCAACAGCCACAAACGAACCGTTTTTACTCTCCATTGGTATTGAACATCGCCGCCAGTGAAGGTGTATCCATGTCAGAATTGGAATCAGTACCCGGAACCGGAAACGAGGGAAGGGTAACCAAAAAAGATATTCTTCAATATGTGGCAAAGCGTCAGCTTCGTCCCGCTGCTGAACTAAATACCAATAATTTACCGGCCCCTGTTGAAATGCGTGTACCCATCGCACAGATCGCAGCAGACCCAAGTCCGGCGCAGACAGTAAACGGTAATACCGAGGTGATGGAAATGGATCGGATGCGGAAGTTGATCGCAGACCATATGGTGCGCAGCAAACAAACCAGTCCGCACGTAACCAGCTTCACGGAAGCAGACGTTACGAATCTGGTGATGTGGAGAGAAAAATGCAAAAAAGAGTTTGAAAAGAGAGAGCGCACGAAGATCACCTTCACCCCGCTCTTTATAGAAGCCATCGTTCGTTGCATCAAGAAATTCCCGCTGATCAACAGTTCGCTGGATGGATATAACATCCACATCAAAAAGGATATCAACATCGGCATGGCCACGGCCCTCCCCTCTGGTAACCTGATCGTGCCAGTGATCAAAAATGCCGATCAATTGAATCTGGTCGGGTTGACCAAACAAGTCAATCAACTTGCCGATGCGGCCCGAAACGGAAAACTGAAAGCCGACGATACACAGGGGGGGACATTCACCTTAACCAACGTTGGCACCTTTGGCAGTTTAATGGGCACCCCGATCATCAACCAACCTCAGGTAGCGATCCTGGCAGTAGGAGCGATCAAAAAACGTCCTGTTGTGGTAGAAACACCTGCCGGAGACAGCATCGCGATCCGCCACATGATGTACCTGAGCATGAGTTACGATCACCGCATCGTCGACGGGAGCTTAGGTGCCACCTTCCTGACAGCAGTAGCCAAGGAGCTGGAGAACTTCGATCCCGAGCGCGACTTTTAATTAGGCTTTCACGCTTAATCAACCAACTCCAGTCCCCATTCCTTGCCCTTTTTGATGGCAGGAACTCCCTCCGTCAACCAACGCGCAGGTTTTTCACCTTTCAAAAGCCAGTCGAAAAACTGCTGCTCTCGAATGGAGATGTCTTTTTGGTTCTTGCGTTCGCGAAGATTATGCGCTTCGCCGTTATAATTCAGTAGCCAGGCAGACTTATTCAATCGACGCATAGCGGTAAAAAGTTCAATACCCTGATACCAGGGAACAGCACCATCCGCATCATTGGCCATGATCACCATGGGTGTGAAGATCTTCGGTACATGAAATAGTGGAGAGTTCTTGATATACAGATCCGGACGCTCCCATAGCGTTGCACCGATACGGCTTTGCGATTTTTCATATTGGAACTGCCGATTCAATCCGCTCTCCCATCGAATCCCTCCGTAGGCACTTGTCATATTAGCTACCGGTGCACCCGACCAGGCTGCTTTGAATAGGTTCGTCATAGTAACCAATTGTGCCACCTGAATGCCACCCCAACTTTGTCCTTGGATGCCCATATTCTTTCCATCGATCCAAGGTTTTGCTGCCAGTGATTTAGCAGCACTTACAATGTAATTATAGGCACTTCGGGCAGGCTGACCGATGGCATAATGTATGTCAGGGGAACATACCACATAGCCACGGCTCACAAAAAAGGAGATATTCAACCGACTCCCCGTGGGTGTTGGCGGAATGTATTGATTCAGTGCATCCGTGTGTGTTTCGTAGAAGTAAAGAATCAGCGGATATTTTTTCTTCGGATCGAAATTCTCCGGTTTATATACTACTCCAGTAGCCGGTTTTCCATCAAAGGCGGTCCAATTATACAACTCCGCTGTTCCCCAAACATATTCCTGTTGCTGCGGATTCAGGTTCGAAAGTTTAGTATGAGGCCCCATTGAACGATCCGACAAACTTGTGTATAGATCTGGTGATTGTCGGTAATTTTCCAGCGTATAGATCCATCGGTCAGATTGTCTGGATTTTTGAATAGCCCCGAATAGATTGGGTGAAAAAGAAGTGATCGGAGCCATACGCAGCGCCGTGCCGTTCCAGTTGGCTCCAATGAGTTGTTCGTCTTTATCGCGCTCCCGAAATGCCCGAAGGCCGAGTGAACGCCCCACCGAGATCGCTCGATCATCTTGTTGCAAACGAATGAAACGGTATCGGATTTTATTTTCTCTCCCATCTTTAGAAAGACGGATTGGAGACGACTTAGCTGAAGTGTCGAGTTTCCAAATGTCGTACCGATCATACACGAGGCAGGAAGAGCCATCAGCCAACCAACCTGCAAAGCCATGTGGACTGGGATCATCTGGTACATCATTGTCTTCATCCCAAAGCGGATGCTTCAGCCCTTTTGACAATTCACGCAAACGCATTCCATCCCAAAGTATATATTGACGTTTGCGCAGATCATACCACACCAATGCACTCCCATCGGGTGAAACGTTCGAATTGTTCAAAACAACAGCGGCATCGTGTGTGATCATTTTACGGGCACCTGTCTCCGCATGAATGGAATATATATCGCGATCGGAACGACCCGTCCATTGACTCACTAATCGATATCCGCTATCTGCCAGTCCGTAGAAATATTCACCATCTCCCTCTCGACTCAAGAGTACCTGAGGCATAGCTGGTGTCGCCAACTGTATCAGCTTTTTCTGTTCAAGATCGATATAGGCTAGATAGTTCCGCTGCAGATCCCGGCTCAAATTATAGAGCTGTTGGGTTTGCAAATAATCATCCTGGTAATGCCATATGTCAAGTTTCACCAGATCCATCTCTACCCGAGTAGTATCCTTTGCCGGTTGAATGGGGGCCGTACCTAGGAACAATCGCTTTCCGGTGGTACTAAAAGAAAGATTGCCATGTTCACTCGGTGAATAGCCAAGGGGCATTCCAGCGGTATGACGATCCACTAAAATCTTCGCAGAGTCCATTCCTGTCTGGAAATGCCAAAGGCGATAATATTTTTGCAGCTCCTTCGAACGGGCATCCCGCTCAGCGAGAAATACCAGATCGGAACCATTCTCACTGAAAGTGAACTGGCGAAAATCATTACCACCTTTGCTGACCAGATACAAGGAGTCAGCGATCAGATCCAGACAATACACGCGATTTTGGCTGGTGGAATCTTGTGGATCCAAAGAACATTCAACAGCCAATCGATATCCTTTTTTACTGAATTGATACTCCAATACACGAGGAATCACTCGCTGCTTACCCGTACGCAGATTCATGACCACTAGGTCTGAACCGATCTCCCCACCTGCACTACCGAGTGGATCATCCTCTGCATCTAGAAAAATATTTTCATCTTCCTCGTCCCGGTGTTTCTTTTTCTTCGGCGAGAGTGATAATGTCTCGATTTGTTTTTTAAGCGAATCGATCACGCGACCCAGACTGTCTACTCGCGTGTCGGCGGGTGGCTGAATCTTTTTGGCTCGGGGTTGAGCGCTCCGCTCCTGATGCCAAGCCACCCATCCCCCCGTCGAGTCGGGGAAACGATAGCTTTTGACAGCGGGAATCTTGCGTAAGGAGTCTGTGGTCAAGTCGATTAGCAGAAAAGAATCTTTGGGCATATCCTCCGGCTTCTTTTTCTTGATCTTAGCTTCTCGGGTGTCCTGAAAGCGAGGTTTTATGCGAGCGAAAAGATACCGGTTGTTGGGTTCAAATTGAATCGTATAACCTCGGGGAATCACTCTTTCGGCAAACTTGTTACCAACGCCTTTTAGGTAGAGATTACCATCCCCTTCCTGGGGATCCACCGTGTAGGCGATCCAATTACCATCCGCACTGACAGTTTTTTCGCCGACACGTTGCCAACCATCATATACGTTGTGATCAAGCGGTTTTTTTTGTGCGTTGCCGGGGCAGATAAACAGCAGTGAGCTGGCTGCAAAAAGGATAAAACGTTTCATGTGTAGCGCTTAAGTGTCTAAGTTCCTGATTTTTTAACTGCTTTTTCTTTAAAAGAGAGCCATGCGTGGGCGAGTAAAGCGATCATGATCAGGCCGGCTCCCAAATAAAAGCCCGCATGTAGTCCTTTATCCTCACGAAACAGCCAAAAAGCTAGTAGTATCCCGTAGAGTGGCTCCAAGCCATAGCTTAGATTCACGGTAAATGCGGAGAGCTTTTTCAAAGCAGCCGCTGAGAGTTGAAAGGCCCAGACAGAACAGCCCCCGACCAGAAAGATGATCCACCCCCAGTCCGTTAGTGTGGGGCGATCGGTACCAATGGTAGACCATGTCAGGTATATCGGCAACAAGGCCGAAAGGAAAATAAATCCACCAGTTTGTTGCCAGGCCAGTAGTGTGGTAGAAGAGACTTTTTTAAGGAAATGGCGATTCCAGATCGGAAACAATGAAGCCAGTATGGCAGAAAGCATCCCTAAAAAAATACCTGTTCTGTATTCCCAGTCGAAATGAAAGATCAGATAGATGCCGAACAAGGTGATCAATCCTAAGAAAAGTTCAGTCCACCGAAATCGTGTACCCAATAATAACGGCTCGAACAGGGAGGTGAAAAATCCGATAGAAGCAAAACAGACTAGTGCAATGGAGACATTCGCATATTTGATCGAGCCATAGAATGTCAACCAGTGTGAGGTTGCAACAACCCCAACTAACATGATTGCGAGGATCGTTTTCCATCCGATTTTAACGGTGTCTTTTCGAAAGGCGATCAATACCCAGAATGCCAAAGCAGTCAGTCCTACCCGGTACCAAACTAACCAAGCCTCATTGAGCGAGATCAGTCGGCCCAGCACACCGGTAAAACCGGCAAGCAAAACAGCTAAATGCAGTTGTATATAAGCTTTTTTCAAGCGCAGTATTGATCAGTCCCTGAAACAAGCATGCCACCTGAGTTTCAATACACCCCAGATCCCTTCTTCAATGATTCCCCGATGCATTTTGGAAACTCCTTGCGTACGATCCTGAAATTGGATCGGCACTTCCTTTATTCGAAAGCCTGCTCGCCAGGCCTTAAACTTCATTTCGATCTGAAATGCATATCCAACAAATCGGACCTTTTTCAGGTCTAATCCTTCCAGTACTTTTCGGGAATAGCACATAAATCCGGCGGTGGGATCTTTCACAGGCATGCCCGTAATGATTCGAGTGTAAAAAGAGGCTCCTTTGGACAAGGCGATGCGGTTGAATGGCCAATTGATCACCCCACCTCCTTTAACATACCGAGATCCGATTGCCAGATCAGCCCCCTCTTTTTCACAGGCGTGAAGTAAACGAGGAAGATCATTGGGATTGTGTGAAAAGTCTGCATCCATTTCAAAAAGGTATGCATAGCCTTTATCCAGTCCCCACTGGAATCCCGCTAGGTACGCTGTGCCCAATCCCAGTTTGCCGGCGCGCTCCAACAAATGCAATCGCCCGCTATATTTTGATTGCAATTCTTTTACCAAAAGAGCGGTACCATCCGGTGATCCGTCGTCCACGATCAATACATGGAACAGCTGTTCGATGGAAAACACTTTATCCAGCAAGGAAGCAATGTTTTCCCGCTCGTTGTAGGTTGGTACGATTACAAGCGCGTGGGCCAAGGTGGTCAGGATTTCTTTAGGATTGTCCGTGTATAGATCTCGGTTAGTTTCTGTTTGGTGTGTTGTGGAAAGTCGCCTTTCATCATCCAATCATAATACTGCGGTTCGGTACGCAAAACATCTGCAACCGGCTTTCCTTTATACTTGCCGAAATTGAAAACCTCCACCCCATTGTCCCAAATGAACCGGCGGGCAAAGTCCACAATGGGTTCTTCACCGATCGTTTTGAGAATGGCATCCAGGTTGTTGCCCAACTGGGGATATCGTTCTATTTGAGCCTGAAGGATCTCATAGGTGGCCTGTGCGTCCGCCTCGGCGCTGTGGGCGTCTACGAGGACCTTGTCGCAGTAGAATTTATAAGCAGCACTTAATGTTCTTGGTTCGAGCTTATGAAAAATGGTTTGTACATCGAGTAAACGGCGGCCTTTCATATCAAATTCCACTTGTGCGCGCAGAAACTCTTCCATCAAGAGCGGTATGTCGAAGCGGTTGGAGTTATAACCAGCCAGATCACACCCGTCCAGCATCTGCTTGAGCTCTTGCGCCAATTGCTTGAAAGTTGGGGCGTCTTTGACCATCTCATCGGTGATCCCATGCACCTCACTGGATGCCGGGGGGATGGGCATCTCGGGGTTGACGAGTTTACGCTTGACACTGCGTGTGCCATCCGTCAGGATCTTGACGATCGCGATCTCGATAATACGGTCATTTCCCAGGTTAATCCCTGTAGTTTCCAAATCAATGAATGCCAGGGGCTTGGTCAATTGCAACATGAATGAAATAGGTTTGGGTAAAGGTAAATGATTTTGAAGCTTTTGAGAGTCCGTTCGAATTCTCTCTATCTTTGCCACATGACACGTCTGATCGCAGCTGCCATCATCTTATTGACGGCCATCGTTTTTTTGAGTGCTTGTGCCGCGCCCAAATACGGGTGCCCTTCTAACCCCATGGGTAATAGCAAATACAGAGGATAATTTTATGTGGACTGATTTACGCGAAGCGACCCAACTGGATCGATTGATCGCCGATTCGGATACAAAACCTCAGGTGATTTTCAAACACAGTACTCGCTGCTCCATCAGCCGGGTAGCCTTGAGCCGATTCGATCGAATCAGCCCCATGAGCGAAGGAGCTGCTTTTCATTTACTTGATCTATTGCAGTACCGCCCGCTTTCGCAGTCCATTGCGGAACGGTTCGGGATCACCCATGAATCACCACAACTGCTGGTGATCAAAAAAGGTATTTGCAGCTACCACGCGAATCACTTGGAGATCGAACCTGAGGAGGTTTTTGCCCAGATCGTTTCGTGATCTCCGTGTTCTTGTCAGAGTCCTTGTGAATTGATGAAATTTACCAGTGCCGCTGTATTCTTCAGGTTCAGTTTCTTTAAGATGTTATAACGGTGCACCTCTATCGTCTTCAGGGAAAGATCCAGCTTTTGAGCGATCTCTTTCGAAGAAAGCCCTTCTTTGATCAGTTGTACTACATCCAGTTCTCGTCGGGAAAGTGTGTTGAGATCAGGACCACTTTCCGTGTTTTCATCCAGCTCCTGATGAGCCAGGATATTTTTTACTTCCTCGCAGATATATTTATTTCCTTTCTGTACTTCCTCCAAGGCGGTAAAGAGTTCTTCCTTGGATGAGTTTTTAGTAACATAACCCGAGGCACCGCTTTGGATCATCCGACGCGCATAGGCCGGCATGGAGTGCATCGACATGCCAACCACTTTGATGGCGGGTACGTACTTACGGATCAATTTTGTAGCCTCAAAACCGTTGGTCGGTGTCATGTTAATATCCATGAGCACCACGGAAGGTTGTTTTTCGCGACAGATCTCAATGGCTTTTTCCACATCATCCGTTTCTCCGATCACTTGAAAGCGAGGATCGGAATTAAGCAAAAGAGCCCAGGTTTCGCGAATAAGCTTGTGGTCGTCGACCAATAATATGGTGATTGTATCCATGGTGATAGGGCTAATGTACAAAAAAGGGATCAATCCAATCAAAGGATAGACATTCATACGGCCCCGCCCGTCGGGCGGGGCCTGGCTGCCGGGTAGCAGCCTTGTGGAGGCGACCGGAATCGAACCGGTGTCCAAACAAAGTCAAAGAAAGCCTTCTACATGTTTATTTTGTTTTAGGGTGTCGGACGGACACTGGGAACAAACAACCGATATCCGTCTTAGCTGCATGGGACTTAAATCGCCGGCACAGCCTAAAGCGATCGCAACCTGTTTTGTTTTTGAGTCGGCGGCGGGGCGTGGTAACAGATCGACCGGCCCGGCGGCCCTAATGACTAACTAATCACTGATTAGGCAGCCATGGCATACTGAGTATTGCCATTTGTGTTTCTCGTATTCACGTTAAACTGCGAATTACGCAACGCAGTACATGCTTATACTTTCAAAGAGCTATGCTGTCAAAACCTAACGCCCCCATCCTAGCCAATCATTCGCATTGGCGTAGATCATCAGTCCCAATAGTATGACCATCCCCGCCATCTGCGCATACTCCAAAAACTTATCGGAGGGTTTACGCCCGGTGATCATCTCATACAAAGTGAACAATACGTGGCCGCCATCCAATGCAGGAATGGGCAATATATTCATGAAAGCCAAGATCACGGAGAGCATGGCCGTCAGTTTCCAGAATGATTCCCAATCCCAAACCGGAGCGAAAATCGAGCCCATCGATTTGAAACCTCCTACGGCTTTGTATCCGCCGGTACCCGGTGTGAGGATGGTCTTCATCTGAACGACATAATCATTCAACTCGGTCAGGGTCATTTTAATTCCAGCCGGCAACGCGCTCAGCCAGCTCTGCTTCGTCACTTCCAGCTTGATCCATCCAAGGCTGTCGAGTTGACTCAATTTGTTGTAGGTGTAAAAGCCGATCTGTCCCTGTTCGTTCACCTGAACCGTAAAGCTGGTATCCACACCTCCGCGATTCACGGTCAGCAACACCGCTGAACTTTTTTTGGATTGAAGCTGATCGGCCAATTCATCGAAGAACTGCAACCGCACTGAATCCAATCCGACGATCTGGTCATTCTTTCTAAGCCCGGCTCGGTAGGCAGGAGACGTATCAGCTACTTCGTTCACCCAGGCCGGGATACGCGGTTCAATGAAGCCCTTGCGAGGCTGATTTTTATTTTCGACGAGCAATTCAACAAAATTCGGTGGCAGACTCAACTCGAGGGGTTGCCCATTTCGCTCTACCTGCACCTTCTCGGCGGTGATCAATTTCTTTTTAAAGCGAGAAAGATCGTAAACCTCTTTGCCATCCACCCCGACGATACGATCCCCATTACGGAATCCGATCTTCCATAAGGTGCTGTCGCCCACATGCACACCATACTTCATGGAACTGGAAGGAACTTTTTTATCCCCCCATACGACCAGAATAACTGAATAGATGACAAAGGCAGTCAAGATGTTCATGATGACACCGCCCAACATGACGATCAGCCGTTGCCAGGCCGGCTTGCTTCTGAACTCCCAGGGCTGCGGTGGCTGCTTCATCGCGTCCTTGTCCATGCTCTCATCGATCATGCCCGCGATCTTCACATATCCACCCAAGGGTAACCATCCAATGCCGTAAACTGTTTCGCCCACTTTTTTCTTCGCCAGCGCAAACCATGGGTCGAAGAACAAGAAAAACTTTTCAACCCGGCACTTGAACCAACGGGCAGTGATGAAGTGACCGAATTCGTGGAGGATCACCAAGATAGACAGTGAGAGGATCAATTGACCGGCTTTGATGCCTACCTCTCCCCAAGATATTGCTATAGATGTCATGTCAGATGATAAAAAGACCCGCGACAAGCGGGTGGTGTCATAATTGGATCAAATCAGCTGCAAAACTACGCGCTTCTCCGTCGCTGTCAAAATACTGCTGCAGACTGGGCTGTTCGATGAACGGGACACTGGCCATGGTTTTTTCGATCACATTGGTCATGTCCAAGAAGTTGATCCGATTCCGTAAAAAAGCAAAGACAGCGATCTCATTTGCTGCATTCAATACGCAAGGCAGATTTCCGCCCTTTTGCAGCGCCTCCATGGCCAATGCCAGATTACGGAAAGTGCGCAGATCCGGCTCCTCAAAACTGAGTGTGCTCACTTTCTTGAAATCGTATCGGGGAAAATCATTACCGATCCGTTGTGGAAATGCCATTGCATATTGAATGGGCAGTTTCATGTCGGGTAATCCCATCTGGGCTTTGATGCTCCCGTCCTGAAACTGTACCATACTATGAATGATGCTCTGCGGATGCACAACTACCTGAATCTGTTCGGGGCGAAGATTGAAGAGCCATTTGGCTTCGATCATTTCCAGCCCTTTATTCATGAGCGTAGCGGAATCAATGGAGATCTTGGCGCCCATGCTCCAATTGGGGTGCTGCAGGGCATGTTCTCTTTTTACATTGACGAGGTAGTTCGGCTTTTTTCCGAGGAATGGTCCGCCGGAAGCAGTCAAGATGATCTTTTCAATGGGGTTTCTGGTTTCTCCGACCAGGCATTGAAAGATCGCAGAGTGCTCCGAATCGACCGGTAAGATGGGAACCCGTTTTTGGAAGGCTTTCTGCATCACGATGTCACCTGCCACAACCAGTGTTTCTTTGTTGGCCAATCCGATCGCCTTCCCATTTTCAATGGCGCAGAGCGTAGGTCTCAATCCGGCGTAACCAACGATCGCAGCCAGCATCATATCATACCCATCGTGCGAAGCTGCTTCTTCCAATGCCTTTTCACCGGCCAGCACCTGAATCGATTTCCCCCCCAGGGCATCTTTTACTTTTTGATAGCGATTTGCATCGCCAATAACGACCGTATGCGGATTGAATTCAATTGCCTGCTGAACCAACAATTCATCATTTTGCTGCGCGGTGAGAATCGAAGCCTCGAAACGGTCGGGATTGCATCGGATCACATCCAATGCCTGTGTTCCGACAGAGCCGGTAGACCCGAATAGGGCTATTCTTTTTTTTGGGGTGACTTGTGTGTTCATGCTATTCGTTGATCGACCATGGTTCCAATCCCTCCACTAGTTTTCGGTCATTACTCAGGCGTGGTACTTTATTTTGTCCGCCCAGCTTCCCAACCGACCGCATATACTCGATGAATCCACCGGCTTGGACGACTTTTATACGCAAAGGGGAGAGGATGTTTCCAACGATGAGATCATCGTAATATACATTTTTCTCCCGCATTCGCTGGTCGAGGTGTTTCATGAAAGCTTCGCGATCAGCTGGCATTTCCCTGAACTCGATCCACCACTCATGATGTGATTGACCTTCTCCCTGACTCACAACCGGAGCAACCGTGAATTCGGTAATGCCCACCCCGAAAGCCGCTGCAGTGGCTTGCATCGCAGCTTCCACTTCCTCCCC
>CANGZN010000015.1 GCA_947458625.1 Chitinophagaceae bacterium | reverse complement strand
TTCTCAAAGAAAGCTTCCTGTAATCTATCCGAATCGTTGGTGTGCCTGGATTAATCGAACCGGTTAGGTAAGAGGACTCAGAAAGTCTTGCCTCGTTGAGGGATAAAATTCCTTTCCGATACAAGTCAAATGACCAATTGTGCGGAATCACATCCCACACACATTTGTTTTCCCTGAAAAGATAAAATCTTGAATCACCAGACCAGTAAACATAAGCGTTGCCACAATAAAATATACATAAGCATAAGGTGCAGCCCATTGCTGATTTGTTCGGTTCATTGTTGATAAGCCGAATCATCTCATTTTTGACGTATTCGATACCCGTTTCAATAAATGCTGTTCCGTTTAATTGATTTTTACGCTTCAAATATTTTCTTAGGTACTTCTGCAGAAATATTGCCGTTGTTTTGGCAGCATCCATACCGCCTGGGTTACCACCGATCCCATCACAAACCAGCATCCAAGTAAAAAGCTTATTTGTTGACTCACCTAAACAACCAACATCTTCCATTGATTTTTTAGGGCCGATGCCTTTTATCTGCTTTATTTCAAGATTTAAATTCAAACTCGATTCTGTTAATTTCTGTGTTGTTGATAAACTTAAGTCCCGAATCACTCCTTATGCAACGGCAACCCGCCTAGATTATCCGACAAGCCTTTCGGATCAATGATCACGCCTCTGCCCTCTGCCTCGCGCTGTACTTTCGCGGTTTCCTTTTCGATGTCGGCCACCGGAATGTTCTTGGTGCGTTTTTCCATGGGCGGATTCAATTTTTCTGCCCGTTCATACGCCTTCACTTGCTCCAGGATGTCTTCCGGCAGATAATGCTCACAAGCATAGGCCAGCTCGATGGTCTGGGTGGCGAAGAAGTTATCGACCTGAATCCGACGCTTGGCGAGGTGTGCAAAGCGACCGATCACCCGACAAATGTTCGCCCGTTGATCCGGCGTCAGTTCCTCAGCAAATTCATATTCCTCGATCTTTTGCAAGCTTAACAAGACTGGCTCGATGGCATCCGCGGCAATGATGTACACCGTGTGATCGGCATGGGGATACACAAACTGCTCCAGGTGCTCGATCGTATTCGAGGGCACCACGAAGAAGACATCTTTCTTTACGTTCTCCTGTTTGCTGTACTTGATCGCTTTTTCGGCCTGTCCTTTCAGGTAAATGGGGAAATTAGTGAGGTCGTCGCCGGCGGGACTCTTCGCATCAAACACAATGTACTCGTCACAGATCAGGACGGTGTTGTCGGGGTCGCCCTTGAACGGAACCGTGTCGAGGTACTGGATCGTATGTTTCTGACAGATCGATTTGATCCGTTCGGACGTGGCCGTCTCATGCCGATGCCAAGTTTCGCGCTGGCGTTCGAGATGCGCCAAGGCTTGTGCTTGTTTTTCTTCGCGTTCACGGCGTCGCTCATCCATCACCTCTTGCTTGAATTCCTGTAATGTTTGCATCGACTGCTGATGCTCCTGATAACGGACCTCTTGTGTCTTTTTCAGTTCGACGATCTCTTTGTCCCGCTCCCGAAGTTTCTCACGAAGTTCATTCATCTGCACATCGATCACCTCTTTGTCGCGCTGCAAGTCATTTACGCGTCGCTCCGACGATTGAAACAACATTTGGGTTTGGCTCAACTCGCGCTTGCAGATCTCCAGCTGATGTTGATGCTGGTCGCGGTTTTCCAGCAACAGCTGCCATTCGGTATGGGCATCGACCAGCAATTGCTTGATCCGACTCCATCCAAGCAGTCTTCCCCAAAAACCAAGAACACCGATTTCCTGAAAAAATAATTTAACGTGATGCATATAGTTGGATTTAATGTACAGATTGTTCGATCGCTTCCTCATCGATCAGATGTCGCATGGCTTCCAGAAATAGCTTCATTTCCTGAAGCGTTTTCTGCTCCTTTCGCCATAGGGCCGGAAGCGTAACGAGGCGGTTCACGGCTTCCACCGGATCATCATAAAAATCATCCTGTGGATCGTCGAGACTCAGGTCATTCACTACGATGCGTTCGCCATCGAAATCAAAGAGATACCAGGTGTCGTCGGGATACCCCATCGCCGCTTTGAAACGTGCCCCAAAATCACTTGGCAGTTCCGCTGATACCATACGAAATCTTCCGAGCGCCATGCATTGTCCGTTGCGCCGGATCACCACGTCGGTGAGTCCGTGCAACGTGCTGCAATGGAAATACTCAACGGATAATTCCGTACGAATATTTTGTGGAAGAACGGATAAAAGGCGGTCGAACCGGGACCGCAACTCGAACGTGCTTTGCATATAAAGGGGTTTTTGTTACGTTAATTCAATGTGATAAACGCCTGATTCGTTGCGCGTGATGTCGGATACCCGAAATCCGCCGCCGGCATCGGCCACCTCCAGCAGATGAAATCGCTTCCAGTGCCGGGGTATCTGCGGAAACAACAAGGTGAACTGCTTGAGTTGACCGGCCTGCTTGAAATAATGCCGTGCGGGACTGAATGGTACATTGTATGCCTGCACCAGCTTGAGCATATCCTTCGTGTCTACATTAACCAGGTAGGTGGTCTTGTAGATATTCATCCAGCCACCATTCAAATATTTCTTTTGAGATACATACCGACAGTGGATCAGGGTCTGCGCTTCCGAGGCCTGTGCCTGGAACGCGAGCGCGGTCCACAACATCGCATTCTCCATCGGTTTTTCTTCGGGTTCTCCTAAGGGGCGCCAGTTCATGTGGGTTTTGTTTTGTTGACAGCCCAAACATATTTTGACACTACGCATTTACGTTGCGTAGTTTTTTACTACGTTTGTGTATGCTCAATCGGAACCAGCAGTACCTGCAAACGCAACGCATACGTCAGATCTGCGCATTTTTATCGGCCGGCGGCGGCAGCTTGGAGGAAATGCATGGATTTGTAAATGAGGGGCTGGAGGAGAAGGGATTGGAGCCGATCGGATTGAGGACGTTGCAGTCCTGCATCGAGCGGTTGCGGCTGGGTGATTTCGATCACAGCAAACAGGATTTGGTCCCTCGGCAACGAAGCAAGTTATTCAAGGTCATTTTCAAGCACAAGGTGTATAAGTGGTCGACCGATACGGAGCAGCCGGAATTTGGGGATTTGGATGAGGACGAGCGGTTCACGTTACCCTTCCTTGCGGGCATCTTAAAACGATTCGAGTCCATTCCGGCGGTGCAGAAGATATTGTATCAACTGCCGGAGATCTTCAATATTTCAGAGCAGGAGATGGAGAGTCGATCGGCCATTTTTCAGACGGGTCCGGTTTTATATGATCCGCAGAATCCAGCCTTTGAATCGAAGGTGATCCAATGTGTGATCAAGATCTTGTCGCACATACACTTGGGACAGGCCATTGAGTTCAATTACACCTCTGTCAACACATATGACAACAAGGTGGAGAACCTGACCATGCAGCAGGTGCTGCCCCTGCAGATCCGGTATTACGAGCATTATTATTACTTGACCGCTGCCGATCTCGAGGGAAAGAAGATCTTAAATTTTCGGATCGATCAGATTCATCGGTTGAATGTGGTTGCTTCGGAAGACGAACAAGGTAAGATTCGAACCTTCGATCGGATTCAGTTGGAGCAACGATTGAAAGTGGCAAATACGTTTCGCGATTCCCTGGGGGTGTGGATACATGCTGAGAAGGAGAAGCTCTATGACATTCAGATTTCGTTTCGCAAATGGGCGGCCAGCTATGTGAAGCGCTTGCGCTTGCATCCGAGTCAGCGCATTGTCAGTGAAGACAAATCGAAGCAAACGCTGGTCATCACCCTTAAGTTGCGTTTGATCGATGAATCGGATGAAAAGAAAAACATTCTGGATCGCAATCCCGAATTGTCTTTTTTGCTGGGCAGATTCGGAAATGACTGCAGTGTTGTTTCGGCGACGCCGGTGAGGTGAGGGCCCGGCTTGAAATAACTTCATAATCTTAAACCATGAAAAAGGAGATACGGTCTATTCTGTGGAGCCTTTCGATTGTTTTGCTCTATTTGTACGCGACAAAAGGGTTGGTACGCTTATTTTGGAATACTACGGATGAGTACAAGTTCGAGGGGCGGGTCAAATTCTTGATTTATTTGCAGATCCTTCTTGCCCCCATATTGATCATAGTGCCTTATCATTTATTGGGGCCCAGTAGAGTGGAGGGAGTTTATTGGGGCATCATCGTCTACTTCCTTGCCTACATACTCCTGGGCGCCATTTTTAACCTATTTTCAAAAACGGATTGACATGAGCAGACTCGATCTTAAAAAAGCCGAGCAATTTGTAGGCTATCCGGAACTGATGCGGATCTTTCAAGATTGGCATGCCATTACCGAAGTGGATGATGATGCACTGGAATATCTGGTCAAGCACAGCAAGGTTATATGGTTGCCGAATGTGAATCACCTAAGCCAGAATGCTATTACTTTTTTATCATCATTTCGAGGTCATTTAAAAATAGGCATCCCTTTAAAATAATAAGGTTATTAGTATGCAAAATGACTTGTTTTTAAATACCGACTTCGGAAACCTTCTTTTAAGATACCTAAAACCGATTTCGGATGCAGGCCGAGCAAGAATTTTACAAGACTTAAAAACAGTAAATAGTCAAAGACTGGCTATTGGAAATGGCACTAGAAGTATAAGCAAAGTTGCGAATCCAAGAATAGCAGAGATATTAGGAGCTTTAAATGCCTTACAGGCTAAAGAAAATAAGACTCTGGATAAAGAATTTGAAATCAATTGGGAGGAGACAAAAAAGGGAGCAGCGAATTCAGTTCATGAAACCAGAAAAGCTGCTAAGTTCATTTTGTTACGCCTGAAGGAAATTTATATAGAAGTTGGGGGTCAAGAGAATTGTCTGCTTCTTCTTAATGAATTTAAGGCGTCTAATAACTTTTCAATTTTCCGACTACTAAGTCCGTTGCGATACAGATCTTTATCTCCAGGCAAAGCACTTGTTGGTAAGCAATATGGTAATAATATTAAAAATCCAGGTTTTGTACATGAACATGTTGTTCCTGTTGATTTTTATTTTAAGCACTTCAACGACATAATTAAAGGCAGCTCGTCTATTGATTTGTTTGATAAAATTTCTGAAAAAATATTTTCTGTTCAGCTAAATTCCGACGACGACTTAAAACTTAAAGCTGCAGGATTGAATAAGAAGATGCCCGAAAGATGGACTTGGGATGATGATCCATTCGATCGATACCGAGCCGCCGGCATAGATTTAAATACTATTCTGCCAATTCGATAATTTACTAAAGGACAAAGATGAGTTTAGATTAAATAATCTAGCAATGTATTGGCCAGAATTTATTTAGTTTATGTTCAATTTAAAATTCCTTGAGGATCAAAGCCACTGTTGAAAAAACCCGTACCGGGTATTCTGCCTCTGCGGAGGACCTTCCCGTGTATACTACAGGGAAGGATCTGGAATCATTAAAGGTGCAGATCATCGAGGCGTTGAATCTGTATTTTGAAGATACCGGTCGAATCATCACGGAAAGAGATCTTAAGATCCAGCTGGACCTTCCACAATTCTTTTCCTTTTACAAAGTGATCAACGCAAAGGCGCTTTCTGAACGAATTGGAATGAATCAGAGTTTGCTCGCGCAATACATAAAGGGACATAAAAAACCCTCAGCGGCACAAACCCAGCGGATCTTGAATGGGATACAAAAAGTAGGGCAGGAACTGGCCTCCATTCGGATTTTGTGATTGCGCCCTCGCATACTCCCGAAGAAATCACCTAATTTTACCGAGCAAAATAGCGGAGAAATACCGCTTTTTTCACCGGGAAAGGTTGTCTGAACGGGTAACCTTTGGGAGATGAAAAGAAGATTGATCTTGTATGGGAGCCGTATTCGGAGTTTTTTAGAGGAATTGGGTGATGAGGAAAGAGAAAAGCTTGAATGGACGCTGGAATTGGTCAGAGAATTAGACAGAATTCCGGTAAAGTACTTCAAGAGCCTGGAGGGAGCAGAGGGGCTTTATGAAATACGAATGGAGTGGATAAAACTGGCGTTTCGGATCTTCTGTTTTTTTGATGAAGGCAATGTGATCGTACTGATCCATGGAATCGTGAAGAAAAAACAAAAAACACCGATCAAAGAAATTAAAATTGCGAAAGAATTAATGCGTGCATACCATGAAGAAAAAAAACAATAATGAGAAACTGGATTTTGATGAGTACTTGGATGCGCGGTATGGGAAAAAGGGGACATCCAGTCGCCGCAAATGGGAGCTTGGATTTGAATCCTTCAAGGTTGGCTTTCTGCTGGAGCAGGCCCGTACGAAACGTGGATTGACCCAGGAGGAGCTTGCGCAACGATGCGGCACCAATAAATCTTACATCTCGCGCATTGAGAACGATGCGTCTGACATCAAGTTGTCTACCCTAATCAAGATTGTGACCACCGGACTCGGTGGCCGAATCAAATTGGAACTCCCGAAATGACTTTTCCTGATATTCATCAAGATTGATTCTTATTTGGCCAATTAATCGTAATATTGCGATGAATATGGGGGCCTCAAAAGAAGCAGCGTACACAAGCCGGGAGGTAGCGATCGCCAAATACGCAAAGGCGTTGGCGCATCCTGCCCGGGTGGCGATTTTGAGTCTGTTGCTCAAAAAGCAAACGTGTATTTGCGGGGATATCGTTGATGAGTTGCCTCTGTCTCAGTCTACCGTATCGCAGCACCTGAAGGAACTAAAAGAAGCCGGCCTGATCAAAGGAACAATCGAGGGGGTGTCGGTGTGTTATTGCATTGATGAGAAAGCCTGGTCGAAAGCGCAGAAACTATTTCAATTGTTTTCAGAAACCTCCATCCGCAGCAGTAAAAATTCGTGCTGTTAAGTGCCATATAGATAATAATTAAACTTATAAACGATGCAAACAGAAGAACAAATCAAGGAAATGGTGAAGCAGAAGTATAGTGAGATCGCGTTGCAGAACCGCGACACCAATGCGGCTTCTTGTTGCGGGGCAGGAGGCTGTTCGACGGAAGTGTACACCATCATGTCAGATGACTACAAAGAATTAGAGGGGTATCATCCGGATGCCGATCTGGGCTTGGGTTGTGGACTGCCTACGCAGTTTGCTAAGATCAAAAAAGGCGATGTGGTGATCGATCTGGGAAGTGGTGCGGGCAACGATTGTTTTGTGGCCCGTCATGAAACTGGTGAAACAGGAAAGGTGATCGGTATTGATTTTACCCCGGCCATGGTCGATAAGGCAAGGGCAAATGCAGAAATGCGCGGATTTAATAACGTTGAGTTTCGCCAAGGTGATATAGAGAAGATACCGGTGACCGCAAATGTGGCCGACGTGGTGGTAAGCAATTGCGTGCTGAATTTGGTGCCCAATAAATTGAATGTATTCAAGGAGATCTATCGGGTATTGAAACCCGGCGGGCATTTCAGTATTTCTGACATCGTGCTGACCGGGTCGCTGCCTGAGAAGATCAAAACCGCTGCGGAAATGTATGCAGGCTGTGTGGCCAGTGCAATTCAAAAAGAAGTTTATTTGGAGTTCGTCACACTCGCGGGATTTACGAATATGATCCTCCAAAAGGAAAAACCCATCATCATTCCGGACGACATCCTTCGGAATTATTTAAATGAATCGGAGATCGAGCAGTATAAGAAAATGGGCAACGTGATCTATTCCATCACTGTATACGCGGAGAAACCGGCGGCTGCCAGCGGTTGTCTTCCCGGTTCTGGTTGCTGCTAAATCAATCACCATGAAAAAATACAAGATACTTGTCCTCTGTACCGGCAACAGTTGCCGCAGCCAAATTGCGCATGGTTACTTGCAGGCTTTTGCCGGCGATCTTGCAGAGGTGTATAGTGCAGGTGTGGAAACCCACGGTGTCAACCCAAAAGCAATAGCCACCATGGCGGACGATGGCATCGACATCTCAAATCACACCTCAAATAACATTAGCGAATATCAGGGGATCGATTTCGATTTTGTGATCACCGTCTGTGACAACGCCAAAGAGCGCTGCCCATTTTTTCCGGGACAGGCCGAAAAATTCCACTACAATTTCCCCGACCCGGCCAAGGCTACCGGTACGCAAGAAGCGATACGGGAGGAGTTCAGGCGGGTAAGGGAGATGATTAAGGGATATTGTCGGGATTTTATTAGGGAGCAGTTGCCGTCGGCTTAAACAAGCGGCATTGATGTCTACGGAAATGTGCTTAGTGTAGTAAATAAGCCGCATAATTTTATATATTTGTACCCAATCCGTCCAACATCCTTCGACAATACTGCTTAACGGGAAAGCGGTTTCACTTTCTCAACATTGTTTCATTCATAATTAAACCTAAATGAGTAATCTTTTCTCAAGACTGTCGGCATTTGTGATCGTATCCGTATTTGCCCTCAGCGCCTGTACCAAGAGTCCAGAACTGACCGTTAACGCGGACGCAATCGATTCAGAATCTACTACTACAGCACGTACTGGTGGTGCTTCGCTCTTTCAAAATCCACAAGGCCGGAACATTCAGGATGCCTACATCGTTGTCTTCAACGATGACGTACAAAATGTAGAGGGTGAGGTGGAGCAGCTGACCCGCGGACTGGGTGGTGCGAAAGCCGATCACATCTATAAACACACCATCAAAGGATTCTCGATTAAAGTGCCTGAAGTCGCTATTCGCGGCCTTTTGAACAATCCAAAGGTTAAATACATCGAGCAGGATCAGATCGTTACTTCCGATGCTACCCAAACAGGTGCTACCTGGGGAATCGACCGTACCGACCAGCGTAGTCTTCCGTTGAACGGGTCATACACATACAACACTGACGGATCGACCGTCGATGCCTATATTTTCGATACCGGTATCCGGACCGATCACGTAGAATTCAACGGCAGAAGAAGAAGCGGTTATGATGCATACGCAGGTGTTTCAAATGACCTAAACGGTCATGGTACACACGTGGCAGGAACTGTTGGTGGTACCCTCTACGGCATCGCAAAACGCGTAAACCTAGTAGCAGTTAAGGTTCTGGGCGACAGTGGTTCAGGCACCCTCTCAGGAGTTGTTGCCGGTGTGGATTGGGCAGCAGGTGATCATACCACCAAGCCCGCTGTTGGTAATATGTCGCTTGGTTCAGGATTTTCCCAAACAGTAAATGATGCTGTTAAGCGTGCGGTTGCTGATGGAATTGTAATGGTTGTAGCTGCTGGAAATGATAACGCAAATGCTGCCAATTATTCTCCCGCCAGCACATTAGAGGCCATTACGGTAGGCGCTACTACTTCTACTGATGCCCGCGCATCTTATTCGAATTTCGGTTCTGTATTGGACATTTTTGCTCCCGGATCAAGCATTACCTCTGCTTGGTACACTTCGAGCACAGCAACCTATACTATTTCTGGAACCTCGATGGCCTCTCCCCACGTAGCAGGTGTTGCGGCCCTTTATTTAGAAGCGTTCCCCGGATCTACCCCCAATCAAGTATCGCAGGGATTGAAAACTGCCGCCACACCCAATGTGGTGACGAGTGCCGGAACGGGAAGCCCGAATTTGCTGTTGTTTTCCGGCAACTTTTCTGCCCCCCCGCCACCACCGCCACCGCCACCGGCTCCGGTAGCACCTGCACTGGTTTCCCCTGCCAATGGCGCCACAGGCATTGCAACTATCCCAACCCTCACGTGGAATGGAACCGGCACCAATGCAGCATCTTATGATGTTCAAGTATCTACTCGCTCAAACTTTTCAAGTTTTATTGAAAATAGAACGGGCATTACTGGAACAACCTTAACCACCCGCTCCTTAAAAGCAAGAACGATTCATTATTGGCGCGTTCGCTCCAAGGCATCCAACGGTACGGTAAGTGCCTGGTCTGCCACATGGAGTTTCACAACCCGATAATTAGAATACGATCATTTTCAAAAGCGGCCAATGGCCGCTTTTTTTATTTAGTCTTATTTTTAATCCCTTATGTCCACAACCAATAAAGCGCTTGCCGAATACATTTCCGCACTGCCCGACGACCGTCAGAATGCGATGGAGCAATTGCGAAAGATCATCAAAAAGAATCTTCCAAAGGGGTTTGCAGAAGAGATGAACTATGGAATGATCGGCTATGTAGTACCGCATTCCGTTTACCCGAACGGCTACCACTGCAAGCCGACTGACCCACTCCCGTTCATGAACATCGCTTCGCAAAAAAACTTCATTGCCGTTTATCACATGGGACTCTATGCCGACGAAACTCTAATGAAATGGCTCCTCGCTGAATATCCAAAGCAGTCAACCGCCAAACTCGACATGGGTAAGAGTTGCATCCGATTCAAAAAACCAGATCAAATCCCCATGAAACTGATCGGTGAATTGGCAAGTAAGATGACGGTAAAGCAATGGATCGAGCTGTATGAGAAAACCCTAAAAAAGTGACCTTTCAAACCTCATCAACTGAGTTATATTTTAATACCTTTCCCCAAACCTATTTATTTAGGTCATCAAATTCAGCGAAATGAATCAAAAAAAATCCGACGCAAACGAGGATGTATTCAAACAGATCTTCTACTATTTTGCCATGTGGGTGGGCATTGTCATTTGCGTATTATCGGCTCTTTCATTTTTCATCAGTACAGAAACGATGTTGCGGTGGCTGCTGGAAGCGGAGATCGAGCACCAAGGAAATGACTCTGACGCCTCCACGATTCTCTATAACCTTCAGATCAAATTTCTTGAATTGGGAATTTGGCTAAAAGACCTCCCCTTGGCGGCTAAAATAGGGGGCGTGGTAGTGGGTGGATTGCTTTGGTTCTCCAATGCCGATCACGATTAAGCAATATGTCTACCTACTTAATAAAAAATGTCTCGATCGTAAATGAGGGACGGGTCTTTACAGCTGATGTACGTATTCACAACGGACGCATTGCACAAATTGGAAGGATTGAAAAATCGGCATCTGACACCCTGATCGACGGAGCCGGCAAATACCTACTGCCCGGAGTGATCGACGGACAGGTTCATTTCCGGGAACCTGGACTCACACACAAAGCAGACCTCTATACAGAAAGCAAAGCGGCCGTGGCCGGTGGTGTCACCTCTTTCATCGACATGCCCAACACCGTGCCCAATGTGCTGAACATGGACATCCTGAACGAGAAATATCGGATCGCCGCGGAAAAATCACTGGCCAACTTCGGATTTTTTTTAGGTGTGAACGGTGATAATCTCGACGAAGTGCTACAACTCGATACCTCCAAACTACTCGCGGTATCTGACGACGGACTGTACTTTACCAAAAAAGGCAACCTGCTGGCCGACAACCCGCAAACCCTTGAAAAGCTTTTCGCGAATTGCAAATCCCTGATCGCGATCCATTCCGAAAAAGAACAGATCATCGAGGCGAATGAGGAGCTGTTCCGCGAGAAATATGGAGAAAATATTCCGGCTGAATGTCACCCACTGATCAGAAGTGAACAAGCTTGCTTCGAGGCGACGGAACGAGCGATCGGACTAGCAAATAAATACGGCGCGCGCCTGCATATACTGCATCTGACCACCGAAGCCGAAACGCATTTATTCCGCAACGACATCCCCCTCGAAGAAAAAAAGATCACCACAGAGGTTTCGGTACAACATCTTTGGTTCAGTGATGTAGATTATGCCCGATTGGGTATGTTGATCAAATGGAATCCGGCCATCAAAACAGAAAAAGATAAAAAGGGATTGCTGAAAGCATTAGTAGACGACCGCATCGACATTATTACCACCGACCATGCACCACATGCAATGGAAGAGAAGCAAAAACCATATTTCCAATCCATGTCCGGCGCCCCCATGGTGCAACATGCCCTGAACGTGATGCTTGAATTTTATAGACAGGGTGAGATATCGCTGGAGAAGATCGTAGAAAAAATGTGTCACAATCCGGCCACACTCTATGGGATGGAAAACAGAGGATTCATTCGGGAAGGATATCATGCCGATCTGACGCTGGTCGATTTGAATGCTGATTGGCAAGTAGATAAATCCAACATTTTGTATAAATGTGGATGGTCGCCATTGGAAGGAACAACATTTCATTCAAAGGTCACCCATACGTTTGTCAATGGCAATATGGTATTTGAAAACGGAACATTTCATGAAAACCACAGGGGTGTCGCCCTGCATCGGAAGCCCGCTAATTAAACAATCACGTTAGAAGTCAGTACCCGACGCATCAAGATATCTGTCTGGGCATCATCACCCAGTTGAAAAACATGCGATCCAAACGTTATAAAGCCGTTTTTTTCATAGAAGCGAATCGCGCGGGGATTTTTCTCCCAAACAGCCAGCCAGATAAATTTGTATTTTTCCTGCATTGCAAGATCGATGGCATAATTGAGTAAGGTAAAGCCCCCGGAAGCACCATGATATTCTCTCTTCACATAGATTCGTTGGATCTCCAGTCCGCCCGGATCAACCTGCTCCGTCTGCGCCGAACGCTCATTCAACTTCATGTATCCGATCGTTTCCCCATCAGTCTGAATGAAAAATGTTTTCGAATCGGGGTTCAGTAATTCTGCTCGCAATTTTTCTTCCGAAAGATCTGTGGACAGATACTGTTCCATATTCTCCGGTGTATTCATTTCCGCGAACGTGTCGTAGAAGGTTGTTCGAGCGAGTTGTTGAAGCTCATTCAAGTCGTGAATCGTCACCGATCTTATTAATGTAGCAGGCATTTTTAGTCGGAATAAATGAACGGTGACAAGATCGATCTGATGTTGAAATAAGTTGACCTTATTTCTTTTTGGACTGACCCAGCAGGGATTTAACCAGTTGCTTTGAACCGATGTACATTGGAGTAGTCTGATGTAGTCCGGTCGGCTCCATTTCGAGAATTCGCTTGCTGCCGTTGGTGGCGAGTCCGCCTGCCTGCTCTACGATCAAGGCGAGGGCATTACATTCGAAAAGCAATCGCAACTTGCCCTTAGGGTACTTACTGGTAGCCGGATAAAGGAAGATCCCACCTTTGATCATGTTACGATGAATATCCGCCACCAGTGATCCGATGTAGCGGGCAGTGAAGCCGTCTTTTTTGCATTGCGTGAGATATCGTTCGATGGTCGGGTCGGAATATTGCTGCAATCCGGCTTCGTTGATCGAATAGATCTTTCCGTCGGACGGACATTTCATTTGCGGATGCGACAAAACATATTCTCCTAGCGTGGTTTCATAGGTAAATCCGTTTACGCCCTTACCGGTGGTGTAAACCAGCATGGTGGATGAACCGTACAACACATAACCGGCAGCGACCTGCTCGGTCCCTTTTTGTAAAAAATCTTTTTTGGTAAGCTTTGTGCCCGGCTTTGTTTTTCTTTTATAAATAGAAAATATCGTGCCGATGGAAACATTCACATCAATATTGGACGAACCATCGAGCGGATCGATCGCCACTACATATTTTCCTTTGTTCTTGAAATCCGTGAAGGTTTCAGTCTCTTCTGAAATAATACCGGCCGCTTCACCTCCTTTTGACAGGGCACGACTGAAACGTATATGTGCCAGTACATCCAATTTTTGTTGCTCATCACCGGCTTCATTCTGCTGTCCGATATAGCCCATGATATCGACTAGGCCTGCTTTATTGATCTCCCGATTTACCACCTTGGATGCCAGCGCGATGTCGCGCAGTAATTGTGAAAGCTCACCGGCGGCATTCGGGTATTCGTCCTGCTTACTCTTGATGAAACGATCCAGTGTGATACCGATAGGTAGGGCGATGCGGGAGCGTTCCATAAAAGTTATTTATTACACGAAGGTACCGATTTCAATTACCAGACGGCTACACCTGCACACGTGGCCTGATTTGTCGTAACTTGATAGTTCTAAGCAGGGTATGATAAAAAGAGCTGATTTTACTTTACGAAATGCCAACAATCTACTTAGGACTGGTTTGTTGTGCTCATTGATCTTCCTCTATGCCTGTAACGGAAAAAAGCCTACGCCCGAACGAATCGATCCAGTCAAGGAGCTGAAAACAGAAATCAAAGACCAGCTGGCTCGTATCGAGGAGGGTGAATCCCTGGATGATTCCACCCGTTTACTTGCGCCCGGCGAAACAAAAAAATTTTATGGCGCCAACCGGTATGAGGGTGTATGGGCGATTGGCGACAGCCTGACTCCTTTGTCGGATTCCATTGTGTATCTGATTAGAAACGCCAGAAAAAACGGTCTCTTCCCGGAAACCTATCACCTTAAATCCCTGGAACGTTTTCATTCAAGGTGGATGGGTGACACCTTACGTACAAGTATTCGAAATAATTTCAAGGAGCTGGCTCGAAGGGAGATTCTACTGACAGATGCATTTCTGACGATCTGCAGACACGTGCAGTACGGACATATTTCGATCGATAGTTTGAAGGACAGCAAAACATATGATCCGGAGGCCTATACCACTGCGCTGCGAAAAGTCCTGAGTCAAATATCCCCCGATTCCGTATTGGCCTCACTTGAACCGGCCAATCCCGGGTACCGAAACCTCAAGGCAGCACTACCGGCATTTCTCGCGCGTGCAAACTTTTCCCGCACCTATACCTACGTCGAATATCCTTTTCGTGATTCGATGAGTTTCATTCAATCATTGATACAGCGATTGAAAGAGGAGCGCTATTTGGATACAAGCATTGTCAACCTGGATACGGCACAACTTGCATCTGCACTCAAGAAGGTACAGTCGGCCCGCAGATTGAAAGTAGATGGCAAGTATGGCCCCCAACTGATCGGCTCGCTCAATAACAATGACAGCGAAATGTTTTTCAAGGCTGCCATCAACCTAGATCGCTATCGCGTGCAGCCCGATACACTGAGTGATCGATACCTGTTGGTCAACTTACCTGCCTTTGAATTACAGGTCATCGATCAGGATACACTGGTGCTGGAGTCAAGGGTGATCGTCGGAAAACCAAAAACACCGACGCCGCTATTGAACAGTCAGATGAATCAGCTGATCGTATTTCCCACGTGGACCATACCCGCCAGCATCATTGCTGACGAGATCTTGCCAGCCATCAAACGAGATCCGGGATACCTCTCCCGCAAAGGGTATAATCTGTATGACCACTCCGGCAATGAAGTTGATCCCTACTCAGTCAATTGGTCGAAATATAAAAAAGGTATCCCCTATAAAATTGTTCAAGGGGAAGGGCTCGGTAATGCCCTTGGCATCATGAAATTCAATTTTCCCAATGAACATTCCGTTTATCTGCACGACACCAACCAACGCAGTTTATTCCGAAATGAAAATCGTTCGCTCAGCCACGGCTGTGTTCGCGTTCAAAACTGGGAAGGATTGTATCAATATGTACTCTTACTTGATAGTATAAAAGCAGCTGAAAATACCGGACCCTTCACATCTGTTGATTCGATCCATCGCTGGTTGAAAGGAGAAAAGAAAAAACGTGTGATCCCATTAAAAAATCAACTGCCAATTTATTTCCGTTACTATACCGCTGCCGGCAAAGAGGGTAAGCTGGAAGTCTACAATGATGTGTACGGATATGATGGAATTTACCGAGAAAGGATCATGAGATCCATTCGTTAGTTGATCCCTTTCAATTTTCCGATTTCACAAGTTAATTTTCTCTTTGCGCAACTTCGGCTGCAGAGAAAGACGGAAATTTGCGGCCATGAAAAAGTGGCTTCTGGTATTGTGGTGTACTGTGTTTAGTTTTTTAGATATTTTATCGCAATTACCTCTACAAAAAGATACCACGCATTACCGATATCTCCCTGAGATCACGTTAGTCGGCAAATACAGTCGTTCCGACCTGCAGCAGATGCCTGAGATCGTGGGCATGTCCATTTACGCCGGAAAAAAATCAAGCTTACTCGTTTTAAAAAATGTAGAAGGCAATCTGGTCACCAATAATATGCGCCAGGTGATGGCCAAGATTCCGGGCATACACATTTGGGAAAGTGATGGTAGTGGTATTCAGATCGGTGTGGCCGCAAGGGGATTGAGTCCGAACCGAAGTTGGGAATTCAATGTTCGACAAAACGGATACGACATCGCAGCCGATCCGTATGGGTATCCGGAAGCCTATTACAATCCACAATTGCAAGCGGTACAACGCATCGAGGTGGTGCGCGGACATGGAGCGCTTCAATACGGTCCACATTTTGGCGGCATGATCAATTACATTTTGCGTGATGGAAGTGAATTCAATAAACCCGTTCAGGTTGAAACAGAACAAACCGTTGGCTCCTACGGATTGTATAATCACTTTACAGGTGTTGGGGGCAAGGCGGGAAAATGGAACTATTATTCCTTTTTCGATCACCGACAAGCAACTGGATATCGGGCAAACAGTCGCTATTTCACCTATTCGGGCTTTGGATCGGTCACCTACCGTCCAACAAACAAACTTTCCATCACATTGGAATACATGCGTTCGCATATCCGCAGCCAGCAACCCGGCGGACTGGCCGATGCTGCCATTCAGATGAATAATCGTCAGAGCATTCGCGCACGAAACTGGATGGACATTGAATGGTCGACCCTGGCGCTTCGCAGTCGATATGATATCAGTGAACGGTCGCGGATGGAAGGAAAAATTTTCGGCTTGTTGGGCGACAGGAACAGTGTCGGTTTCTTACCCTCAGGCGGGATCAATGTTGTAGACGCGATCGATCCGGTTACTAACAGCTATGCACCGCGTAATGTAAACATTGACCGATATCGAAACATCGGTGCCGAATGGAAATGGATCAGTGAGGTTAACATCGGTTCTGTTTCAAGTACAATTTCAGGCGGACTACGTTTCTTTCAAGGAAACACGAATCGATTGGTGGCTGATGGTAAAGGAAGTACCGGTACATCGTATGATGTTTCAGTGGCAGGCGACATCTGGACGCGCGACATTGATTTCAACAGCCGGAATTATGCTGCCTTTGCAGAACAGATCTTTCGACTCGGAAAAAAATGGTTGGTGATACCCGGTATCCGATATGAATGGCTGGAAGGAAGGGCCCGCGGACAAAATACCATACAAAACGGCGTACCCGTTTATCTCATCCCTCAATCGCTTTCACGCGGATTTTTGCTGGCTGGTATAGGGGCAGAATATCATGTAAGCGATCGGGCCGAATGGTATGCAAACATCACACAGGCCTACCGACCGGTTCAGTTCGCTGACCTGAGTACACCGCCGGGTAACGACCGGATCGATCCATCGCTTCGTGATGCCGAAGGATTCAATGCGGATTTCGGTATTCGTGGTCAGATACACAAACGACTGTATCTCGACGCAAGTATATTCTATCTCTTCTACGGAAATCGGGTAGGCACGCTGCTGGAGCAGGATGTAAACGGCTCTTTTTACAATTGGCGAACCAACATCGGAAGCAGTCGCGCCAGAGGTTTAGAACTGGTACTCGACTATCAAGCGCCGATTCGAAAGAATCAAAGCGATTGGAAATGGGGCGGATTTATTTCGTATGCCTACAATGATGCCAGATATACACGATTACAAACAACCCGGATCATCAACAATCAGTTGACGAAGTTGGATCTGCGCAATAACCGCGTAGAGAATGCCCCGGAGCATACGCTTCGGACCGGATTAAATCTGCAATACAGAAAGATCAAATTGACCGGGCAATATAGTTATGTGAGCGGGGTGTTCAGCGATGCGAACAATACGGTAACACCAACTGCGAATGGACAGAACGGTTGGATTCCGAGCTACGGAGTAATGGATCTTACGCTCTCCATTTCAGTAAGAAAGAATTGGTCGTTTCGAACCGGTATCAATAACCTGACCGATGTTGTATACTTCACTCGTCGGGCAGGAGGTTACCCTGGTCCGGGTGCCCTGCCAGCAGACGGCAGAACCGGATTTATGACGATCGGATATAAATTGTCGAATTAAGTTAAGCACTGTATATTTGCATTACCAATCCTTAGACAATCCGTCCCTCCAATTTCTCCTGGAAAGCCTTTATTCAAGTCTGAAACTCAACTCTACCTCATGAAAAAAGGATTGTCCCTGTTCGTGGCAGTATCCACGCTTCTGCTTATTGTTATTGGCTGTCAAAAATCCGTCGACCGGAATGAAGCCCCTAATGACCCCTTTCAAGTCGCTGTTCGGGAAGTGATCGAGTCAGGAGTAACCTCCAACCCTGCTTGCTCCGGTCCTTTTGCGATCACACTCGAGAGCGTAACCGCCAATATTAATAATACATACACTTGGACTTGGTCCGTTATGAACCCCAATCCGGGTAACGGACTGAATGGAACGGTTCAGGGCCTGAGTCACTGGAATATCAAACTTGGCACCTGTATCGTTATGGATGACCTGATCGGTGCCGCGATGAGTTCGGATGGTACCAACTGGACTGCATTCACACCCACCTATGCACAAGACCCCTCCATTCTGAATGTCTGTAATATCGCTACCGGACCCGTTCTGAAGTTTGAGCTGGGCACTAATGGCACGGCGAAATCATGGTTCAAGATCGTGATATCCAAGAATGTAGACGTAGACATGAATGGCGTGGCCTTCTTTAAGAGCGGTAATCGTACCGGCTGTGGTCAGGTCTGCTTTCCCGGATTTGGTTGTCCGATCGTAGTCAACGAAGGATGCTCCTGGAGCCAAGGATACTGGTTCAACGGTCAAAACCGTGTTTGGCCCGATGTCAATGGTAGCAACCCGGGTGTTTTGACACTGGGTGGTCATCACTATACTCAAGCGGAAGGTGTAGCGATCTGGAATACATCCAATGCACGTGGTATATCTGATGCGAAGAAAGCTTTCTGTCAAGCAGCTTCCATTCTGTTGAGTGGTAATAATGTTACTGCTTCTGCTACGGTTTGGACAGATGTGAACGTGATCAATACCTGGTTAAGCACTAAACCGAAACTATCTGCGAACGGCAGCGGCGGAACAATGAAAGTGCAGCCTAAGTCTACCGACAATACAAACATCGCCGCCGGAATTGCGGGTGGTAATATCGGAAATTGGATCCAGGCAAACCACTGTCAGTAAAGAGATGAAAGTTGAAGGATGAAGGGTGAAAGATGAAACGTATTCATCTTTCACCCTTTTTCTTTATGGTCTAGTAATAATAACCGAAAATAATATTCATTTCATCCTGACTGGTGAGGCCGAAACCGACACCCAGTGAACTCGGATTATAATAGGTGACCACAGAGGTCAGTCCTTCTCCTGGTTGCAGAACGATCGGTGTTGCAAAAGATTTGACCAGCGGATGCTCCCAATCAGTATTGGTGTAAACGATCTCTCCATCTCGCGCACCACCTGCGATTTTGATCATAAATGATTCGCCCAGCTTATGAAAATGTGACGTGAGCATCACAACACGAGTAAGGGTGTTAAAGGTAAAGGTTTTGGTGAACGTCCTTCTTGAATAGGGCGGGATGTTGATATCAAAATTATTCAGGTCAAGTGTTTTGGCTTCATACTGAACAGTAGATGCCGGAATGGTATAAAGGTTCAGGTAGTTCTGTCCCGTCAATGAAAAATTCGTTCGGTTGAAATAGTGTGCATTCAGATCGACCGGTGTACTTGGCAAGATCTTAAACGCGACGCCGGTCGGCAGGGTCACATCTGAATTCACATCCGTACCGCCACCCAGAAACACATGATTCTGCATTTGCTGTAACGTGGTCTGATTCAGAACGCCCGTTACCGGATCGCGCAGATCCCGTAACTGATCGACAGGCGGCAAACCGGTCAGGTTACGAAAACCATACAATACAAAATGATGGCTGTTGGAAGCACCCCGCATTTGCAGGCGATTTACATATACGGTGGACGTATTGGGTGTGTTTTTCCGGACAAATACTTCACGTTCAAAATTTTTGGGGATCTCGAAGGGGTTGATGACGAGTTGGAATCCGGTTCCCGCCGCAGGCGGGTCGAGCGGTTGAATAGCAACCTGGCAGGCGCTGCTGTCGCGCAACACATTATCATCAATGGAGGAGCTGGTTCGGCTGGCGCCGGCATTGATCCAACGGCGAATGAACTCAACTTGTCCTTTACTCAGTACTTGTCCACCGAGTGGCATCTGCGATCCGAAATTTCCATTCACCGGATGATGGCTTTCGACGCAGGTGATCTTATGATACAGAAAACTCAACTCGGCGTCACCCGGACTCACCAACTTATAGTTACTGGCGCGGGCGGCAGCATTCAGGGGTAGCTGACGAACAAGTTGATCATAGGACTGTCCGGCCGACAATATCAATCCATGTTGCTGAAAGGTTGCATCGGAAGAAGAGGAATGACAACCACTAGTAGCGCAAGTTGGAGATAAGATTTGTTCCTGAATGATGTCGAAATCAGGTTTACCGCTATCTGTTGATTTTGTACAAGATGATAAAAGCAGGAGAAGAGAAATCGGGAGTACTATTTTCATAGAGTTGAGAGCGTTGAGAAGGTTTATTTAATCTGTCACTCTTCCCCCGGCATTGATCCAGTCCGTGATCTTCTGGCGCTCGTTGGCCGGAAGTAACCCACCGGTTGGCATCGGACTTGGATTACCATCCACTGCCCGAGCTCGAATACGCTCCTTTGCCGATACAATTGAACAGTCGGTGCTAAGGTTTACCCCACCACTGGCGGATGAGGAATTGTGGCAACTCACACAATTGGTTTGCACTAATGTCTTCACAGCGTTAAAAAGCGGACCGGAAGATCGGGTACCTACTACAATAGAGCCCTGCGTAGCTGAGCAGCCATTCGCATCTCTTGCGGCGATGCTGTAGGTGCCGGCATTTAAATTGGCAAAACTCGTTACCGATTGAAAGGTTCCACCATTCAGACTATATGTGTATGGAGCGGTGCCCCCGGAAGCTGCTACACTGATCGATCCGTTGGCGCTGGGCGTAACACAAGGAGTTACACCGTTGATGGTGGGATTGACTGATATCGTAACCCCATTACAAGTAACAACATTGGTAAGCGTGAAGTTGGCAGAACCAGTACAGCCTGCAGAACTCTTAGCGATGATCGTATAGGTTCCGGCAGAAAGGTTAGTGAATTGGCCCGACCCTTGAAAAGTACCATTATTGATACTGTAGGTAAATCCGGATGCCCCACTGGCACTGGCATTAATACTTCCATTCGCGGCTCCGGCGGCAGGATTCATGGTGCTGCCGGTTACTGTGACAGTAACCCCTGCACATGGATCGGCCGGAGGCGGGTCGTTCTTACTGCAGGAGAATCCAAATAGGAGTAGGCCGGAAAGCAGAAGTAGCGAGTAGGTATTTTTCATTTTTCAAAAATGTTACTTAAAGATAGTAACAGATAATTATTGAAAAGCCAAAACGTTTAACGGATATATGATGAATTCATCGCAATCTTAGAAAATGAAATGGAGTATGTATTTGCTGTTGCTGGGATTAGCCACGTCGGGCTGGGCCTAAACGCCTGTTTTTCAGTCCGGAACAGGCGGTTACACGAGCTTCCGTATACGGGCGATCGTAAAAACACTTATTAACGTTAAATGTATAATCTATGATGATCTAAATGGGTTTTGAAATTCAAAAGACTAGCCATGCATCTACATAGGTTTTCATTTTTATATTTCTCCAGCCGATAGACCGATTACAGACTCAAATAAGAATTTAACTCAGTAGCAGTAGGACTCTATAGGTTTCGGATCACATCATTCTAATAGAATAAAACCGGCCCAATAATATGGAGCATATTTCTTCCTCATCGCCGATTGTGCGGTCTGTAGTGCCTGGCTGGCAGATCCAAGTGTAAATAGGTTCTTGTAAAAAAGGGTAAATAGTTCAGCTGTTTGCTTGTCGGGGACTTGCCATAAACTGGCGATTATCTTATTTACTCCGCTTTGTTTGAATGCTTTTTGAAGACCAAATACTCCTTCTTTTCCCTTGACCTCTCCCAGACCTGTTTCACAGGCGCTCAGTACAACAAGTTCACAATTGTCGAATGGTTGTTTCGCAATCTCAGCGCCTAATGCAATTCCATCTGTGGGACTGACGGCGGGGTATTTCCGATCTCTATTTGCACCAGCAAATACGATTCCGGTACGGAGCAGTGGATCTGAAGTTGTTTTTTTTGCCTCTTTATCAATAATTAGTCCCCTGCTTTCCCGGTTTTGTCTGAACATGTTGAGATCTGTGAATCCATGTGTTGCTACGTGAAGAATGTAGCCCTCTGCAAAAGCAGCTTGTTTGTAAAAGGCTTCCTCGGTAGCTTCTTTTCCTTGGAAGAATTGTATGTCCAGTCTGTTAGACCGACAGATCTGCTGAATCTTTTGGCACTCGAGTTGAGTACCATCCAGGTAGTTCCAGGTTACCTTATCGCCTCTGGTGGATCGGATCAGTAGTGGTTTTATGCTATCTTCTTGGGGCCTCTGGGTGATTGTGCTATCCGCCTCGTAATCGATCCCACCAAAAAGGGATACATGTGCAATGGGCATTTGTTTATCGGTCTCTTCCAAAAACCGACTCGACAATATTCGTCTGATCCTAAGATTTTGACCCAACAGGTTTCGATCAGGACCGGTAATCGCCGAGAAATTCACCTTGTGCAACAAGCCATCCGGTGAAATAAATACTTCTTCAATATCAATCAGATGCTTCGAAAGCGGTCCCCATAGTAAAGGGTACAGTGAACCCACGCGATTATTCCCATAAAGCTTGGCGACGGCAGCTTGTTCACCGTCAAATCGATCTAATAGATTGAATAGGGTATCATTTTGAGGGTAGGAAATCAGAATTGGATCTCCGAAGGGCTTTATGATGATGGCGTAAAAGAAACTTACGTCAGAATCATAGGAATAACTCACAAATTCAACTACTGCGCTTTTTGATGATAACTTTTTCTGGACGGATTGCCAACTTACTGATTTAAAAAGATCCTTTTTGCTTTTTATGAGTATTTGTTTTCTGGTAATGGAATCAGTGGCTCTGATCGCTTGGGTTGAGCTATTCAAGTAAATACTTTTTCGGAACAGAGCATTGTCGGCAAGAAGTTGGACCATCGGTCCCTTTTCTTCTCCACGTCGATTTACGATACGATCTATATATTCAAAGTATCGGTTGACCTGATCGTAGTTTTCGAACCCACTCTCTACCAGCTGAAAGTTCAGATCTGTAATATTGTTTTTTAATTCAGCAGACAGCCTCCCAGCATATAGGATGGTGCTATCGATATATCCTGTTCTTTCATAGAAATCTGCCAGATCGTGTAACAGATCTATTCGGTCATCAAAACTCAAATCGGATATTTTGGCGGTTAGTGGTTTGGCTATCGAAAGTGCTTTCTTGTATTCTTTCAGGATAATGTAGGTGCTTGCAGCGGATAGAGAATATCGAACCAGATTATCAGACTTGGCCAGTGTCGGAGTCTTTAAGCACAGCAAGATGCGCTCCGATAGATCTCTTAGCAGGTTTTCGGGTCTATTGTCGTTGGAGTTATTGTATTTTTTCTCCAGATAAAGATCTGTTGCTATGAGCTGCAATTTGGAATAGATGTCAACCAGAGAAAGTGTGTCTTTATATTCAATGGCTATATTTTCTGCCTCCGTCAGGGCATCGATTCTTTTTTCTCTTGAAATCTGACGCATTAACCCAAATCCATTCAATAAGGGGATGAGCCTTCGGCTTTTGCCGTAATAAACCTTGTGGTCATCGATCAGTGATCGATAAACCTTCTCCAGCCGTTCGCCGTCGCCTAGTTCTTCTAATACCGAAATTTGCGTTTGCTTTATCGACTCTAGCATAAAAAAGGGCACTTCTATTTCTTTTGAGATGGCTAAAGATTGCTCGGTGATATCCATAGCTCGTTTATAATCCCCCACCTTCAGCATCATCATAGCCTTACTAGTCAAGAGTCCCACATATTCGACCGATCGGATAGATGATTTCTCAAGTATCCTCTCTTCCAGCCTGGCTATGATTCGATCCTGTTCCTCATAATCTCCCACATTTCCTAAGAATGTGATGTAGTTAACAAAATGATCTAAACTAATCATGTCCCACTCAAATGCCTTATCGCGGCATACCTCGTAAAAAAACTTGGCTAAAACCAGATCTCCGTCCGCTTCTTTAACACCCCCTAAATTCACAAGTAAGGAGAGATCCATTCTTTTTATGAGGATTTCTAAATCAGTAGGAATGCTCTTATCATTTTTTAGAACCTCTTCTAAGTAAATGTGGCTGGTTAAAGCAATGTCAAAGGCTTCCTCAAACAACGCCAGTTCTTTATAGCTAGTAAGCAGGGTGTTCAAAAACCTGACATATTCGAAATACAGTTCATCGTTAATCTGTCGCTCGAACACGGTAAATTCCTGTTTTAATTCAACAGCCTTTTTGTATTCCTGATTTCGCTCATAATTGAGGGCTAAAATGCTATTGAGATAGAGTAGCCCTCGTACCAACGTGGAGGTATCTTCTTCGGTTTCAAATAATATTTTTTTGACCTTTATACAATGGTTGATGACAATAGAAGGGCCTTGATCTATCTCTGAAAGGGGTTTGATGGCATTGAAACAAGCACCCGTTCGGCCGGATTTTAATAACTGTTGAAAAGATCTGTCCTTTAGCAGTTTTGGGTTTTTCTCGACCAGTTGATAAACACTGTCCAGCGTTTGGCAAACCCGGATCGGGTCGTTTTTTATATCTACAGTATTCTCATAAATAAACTTTTCCAGTGGCGTGGAGGGTTTTGGCACCTGTGCAATGAGGCCGCTGCCGGCTGAAAAAAGAAAAAGAATATATAGTA
>CANGZN010000014.1 GCA_947458625.1 Chitinophagaceae bacterium | reverse complement strand
GAAAGATTTCGCATAAGTCGCCACCAGGCATCATAGGTTACCCAAGACGACCTTGTTTTCTCTCCATGCTTGGCATAGAATATAAGTGCCTCCGGAATTTCAACAGCCGGATTACCCAGACATGATTTAGTGACCTGGGTGGCATTGTAACTCATGCAGATCAATGGGCGATCTACATAGACTGCTCCATGCTGCTGTAGCATACGGATATACCCTTCCCAATCGACGATCCATTTCAACTGAGGATCAAAATGCTCAGTCATGCCACGTCGGAACATCAGAACACTAGGCGGACCGATCCTGTTACTGGCAAAAAGTTTGTAGGGGTTGCGAGTGATCTCATCAAATGCATGCTTTGAGATCGTGCGATCTTCCCGATGCCCGGTTTCCTCGAAAACAGCCTCATAACCGCTGAAGATCAGATCGATTTCGGGTCGAATGGCCCGGACATATTCATCCAGTGAATCAGGTCGAGCCAGCCAATCATCATCATGTAAGATCTTGATCCATTCTCCCGCTGCCAGATCGATACCGGATGTCCAATTCAAAGGAGTTCCTTTAGCCGGGCTATTGTGACGGTATCGAATTGGAAAGTTAAATGTCTGCTCACGAAGAAAAGATTCAATGGCATCCGTTGCCGAATCATCTGTGACGATCACCTCAAAGTCCCTGAATGATTGCAAGGCGATCTGCTTCAGGGACCTCCTGAGATAATCCGGACGCTCGTAGGCGGGTATTAATATGGAAATAAGCGGCTTCAAGCGGCTGTCGTTGATTTACGAAAGTACCTGTGTATGTAACGAAGTCGAAGCGGATGGTATAAAAAGAATTTAAGTATGGAATAGAGCAGTGCGGGGCTTCGCCACGATTGGTCATATACGACCCACCGTAACCGATCCCAAAAATCGATCGACTGATCTTTCAACCGATCGAGCCATATTCTCTTAACATCCCGTTCACTTATCCTTGTTCCGGCAACGGATCGAGGTAGCTGCCCTTGCCAACGTCGATGAAAATCGATCGCCTCCTGAATCCATCGGTTGGCATAGTCCCCTCCGGCTGCCGTATGATGCACCAACCCTACAGAAGACATGACGCCAACTTTAAACCGCTGCGCCACCCGAAGCGAAAGATCGATATCGTAAAAATGAAACCCCTTTATCGTTTGGGCATTGAATGGTATCAACTCCCAAACGGATTTTCGCATCAACAGAAAAACGCCATCAAGACAGACTACCGGAAAAACTGCAGTGGCAGGATCGGGTAATTGATATAAGTCCTCCACATGACTTGGACCTGCATGCCGAAGCCGAAAGCGATCATATCGTGCATCGCCGGTATACCAACCGGAGAAAGATCTTGACTTTACGGTTGAACCGGCGACACCTACTAATCCCAGCTCTGCATCGTTGTTAAAATTGGCAATCGCTCTTTCGCCCCAGCCCGGCTGATCGAAAGTCACATCCTCATGAACAAAAAGAATAAACGGATACAGGGCTTTTGCAGCTCCCTCATTATAGACCTGGCAGATCCCGTTGCCTGTTTCCCGATTATCTATCACGACCCATTCATGCGGCACACCGATAGTTCCGGCTACAGACTCTTTGAGTCTTGCCAGTTGCTCGGGACGTATGGAACAAACCACCAGCGAGATCATGGTGAGCAAGGTAGAGCAAATCATTCAATTTCGTACTTTCACGCCCTTAGCTATGAGTCGCAAAAGTCTGATCAATAACCTCCTCGAGGGAGCCCATTCGCTTGCCAAACGATCGTTTACGAATCCGTATGCAGAAATGGGTCTCAACGTATGGCAAGTGAAAGCACTGAAGCATCTACCGGAAGGAAAGCTAAGGAACTGGCGCATTGCCGGCCACTCACTTTGGTTCACATCCCCGGCTGAGCTGATGCATGGCTTGAAGGAAATTTTTGCGGAAAAGATCTATGATCAGGCTCTTCCAGAAAATGCCTATGTACTCGATTGCGGCGCGAATATTGGCTTGAGTGTCATCTATGTGAAAAGTATTTGTCCTACTGCCCACATACATGCTTTTGAACCGGATCCGGCAAATTTCAGCCTTCTTCAAAAGAATATTACGTCATTCGGCCTTCAAAATGTAGAAGCACATCAAGCTGCCATATGGAAAGAAGACTCCGTACTGATGTTTCAGTCGGAAGGAAGTATGGGTAGCAGCATCAATCCTGACATGAGCGACAAGGGCGTCGAAGTCAAAGCAGTTCGATTAAAAAATCTGTTGGATCGTCCGGTCGATTTTCTCAAGATCGATATCGAGGGTGCTGAATATGAAGTGATCAAGGATTCAGCCGATTCACTTCAACAGGTGAAACGAATGTTCTTGGAATATCACGGGCGATTTGAACAAAATGACGAATTGTTGGAGATGCTGAATATCGTCCGTGCAGCCGGATTTCAGTTTTACATCCGAGAGGCAGCGCCTGTCCATCCGATCCCTTTCCGACCTAAACGATCGGGTGAGTTGCCCTATGATGTGCAATTGAACATATTCTGTCTACGGAAGGGGGACTGATTTGATCATTGACAGAAATCTATCCATTCCACTCTTTTTTTGATCATCAAGTCTATAATGGATGCGTTGTGTGTAGTAATTCAACATATCTACTCCCGGAAGGGCCCACTGATTTGACAATCTGACTAACTCAAACAAGCCCCGTTCATTTGCCGCATCAAATTCATCTATAAATGTTGCGGAGAGTTCCTTCACACTTACCCAGGCTGCAAAAACAAAGGGCAGATTTGTAAGTGCTTTCCAGGCCTCTGAAAGATCATACACATATGGAAATTGACCGACATTCAACAAGGCCCGGTCTCCAATGATCAGTCCGCCACGATTACCCTCGATCTGACGGATATACTCATCGCCTTCAGTTAGGGTGATCCGGGGATCGATCTTCCAATACTCCCGTAAAAGCAATTTGGTAAGTTCTACAGAGGTCCGGCTCTGATAATCCAGCAGCACTTCCTCCACCTCCTCGATCCTACAGTGACTAAATAAAGCAACCGATCCGACCGCCCCATCGGCCGCGATACCATGCTGGCCGACGATCCTGGCACCCGGAATTCGATTTATCGCTGCCACAGGAATCAGGCCTACGTCTATCGTACCAAGCTTTAACTGCTCGACCAGACGTGCGGGATAATCGAACGATAGATCAATGATATTAGTCATCTCCGGCAGTTCCAAGCCGTAAACTAAAGGCTTGGCATTTCGATAACTGACCGCTCCTACCCGTATCTTCTCCAATTGAGTTAAATTTGGAACGCAAAGGTACGAATCAACCCCTCTACTATGGACCTATCTACACTGACCGCGCTATCACCCATCGACGGCCGTTATCGCAGACAAACATCCTCGCTGGCCGAATATTTCTCTGAATTCGGGCTGATCCGGTACCGCGTGCACGTGGAGGTTGAGTATTTATTGTTTTTACATAAACGAAAAATCATCACCCTTACGCCAAAGACACAGAAATCACTTCGGAAATGTGTTAACGAATTCACCCTCGAAGATGCAGCGGCCATCAAAGCCATTGAAAAAACCACGAATCACGACGTGAAGGCCGTGGAATATTTCTTGAAGGAGATATTGGAACAAAATGGAGGAGAAAAATGGGTCGAATGGGTACATTTCGGACTCACTTCACAAGACATCAACAACACGGCCGTACCGCTTTCCTGGAAGCAGGCGATCGAATTCGAATACCTGCCTGCTTTATTGAACTTGAAAACTGAACTAGGGCTATTGGCAGATGAATGGCGGGAGATACCGCTGTTGGCCCGAACGCATGGACAACCTGCCAGTCCGACCCGCTTAGGAAAAGAGATACATGTATTCGTTGAGCGATTGCAAAATCAGATCGAACTGTTTCTGACCATTCCATTTTCAGGAAAGTTCGGAGGTGCTACCGGTAATTTCAATGCACATCATGCCGCATTCCCCAAATACGATTGGGTGAAATTCGGTAATGATTTCTTGGAGTCGATGGGATTGGTTCGTCAGCAATACACCACGCAGATCGAGCATTATGACGGACTGGCTGCTCAGCTCGACAACATGCGGCGCATCAACAACATTCTGATCGACCTGTGCCGAGATATTTGGACTTACATCTCAATGGAGTATTTCAAACAGCAGACGAAAGACGGCGAAGTGGGTTCCTCCGCCATGCCACATAAAGTCAACCCCATCGATTTTGAGAATGCCGAAGGAAACCTGGGAATGGCAAATGCCATACTGGATCATCTATCCAACAAGTTGCCCATCTCTCGATTGCAAAGAGATCTGACCGACTCCACCGTGCTACGCAACATCGGTGTTCCCATGGCACATATCCTGATTGCTTTTCGGTCCCTGGAGAAAGGGCTTGGCAAATTAGTACTGAACGACGCAGCTATATACTCCGACCTCGATAACAACTGGGCGGTTGTCTCGGAAGCTATTCAAACGATCCTCCGCCGGGAGAACTATCCGAAACCCTATGAAGCATTGAAAGAACTTACCCGAGGAAAGGGACCGATCGACCAGAAAACCATGCACAAATTCATCGACAAGTTGAATGTGACGGAAAAGGTCAAAAAGGAACTCAGGGCGATCACCCCACATAATTACACCGGACTATTGCCAAGGAGATGATCACTGATGGATCTCAGACGTGAAATGGAATTTCACGTCTGGGTGGTTCGTGATCTCCGTATTCAAGAACCACTCACTTTGAGCCAGATAAACAGGCAGATCGTCTTTATCGGCTGCGATGTTGGTTTGTCTGAAACGCATGAACTCCTCCAATTTAGCAGGCTGCTCGGAGGTCAGCCAGCAAGCCTTATAAAAGGGCATGGCATTGAACGTGACCGAGGCGCCATATTCATGCAACAAGCGATACTGTATGACTTCAAATTGCAGTTCGCCGACGCAACCAATGATCTTCTTGGTTCCGCCATATTGAGTAAAGAGCTGAGCAACCCCTTCGTCCGTCAACTGCAATAAACCTTTTTCCAATTGCTTGGTCTTCATCGGGTCTTTGTTCACAACCTCTTTGAAGATCTCCGGAGAAAAAGAAGGGATGCCGGTATAGAAAAAATCTTCGCCTTCTGTCAATGTATCTCCGATCTTGAAATTACCGGTATCGAACAAACCGACCACATCGCCTGAATAGGCATCTTCGATCACACTTTTCTCGCGTGCCAGAAAGGAATAAGGATTGCTGAATCGAACGTCCTTGTCAAGGCGGACGTGGTGATAATATGTATTGCGCTCGAATTTTCCGGAACATACGCGAAGGAAAGCGATCCGGTCGCGGTGCTTGGGGTCCAGGTTAGCATGGATCTTGAAGATGAAGCCGCTGAACTTCTCCTCCTGCGCATCCACGGTGCGTTTGGTTGTCATACGTGGTCTGGGAGAAGGGGCAATCCGAATGAACGTATCAAGCATCTCCTTCACGCCAAAGTTGTTAATGGCGGAGCCAAAAAAAACGGGCGCTACCTGTCCGGCCATGTACGCTTCGATGTTGAGTTTACCATGAACGCCCTCCACTAACTCTACATCTTCCCGTAGTTGTGCGGCATCCCGATCGCCAAGCTTCTCGTCCAGCAGTTTATCGGAGAGGTCCGTGATGGACAGACCGTCGGCATCGGCCTTGGTATTTGGGCTGAACAGCAATAGACTTTGGGCATCGATATTGTAAACACCTTTGAAATCCTTTCCGCTGTTGATGGGCCAGGTCATCGGGTGTAGTTGTATCCGAAGTTCCTTCTCTATTTCCTCCAAAAGGTCGAACCGATTTTTACCATCTCGGTCCATTTTGTTGACGAATACGATCACCGGCGTATCCCGCATCCGGCAAACCTCCATCAGTCTGCGTGTTTGATCCTCCACCCCATTGACGCTATCGACCACCAGAATAACGCTGTCCACCGCCGTGAGCGTTCTGTACGTATCCTCGGCAAAGTCCTTGTGACCGGGCGTATCGAGCAGGTTGATGAGGGTGTTTTTGTATTCGAAGCTCATGACCGAGGTGGCGACGGAGATACCCCGTTGACGCTCGATCTCCATAAAGTCACTAGTAGCATGCTTCTTGATCTTATTGCTTTTCACCGCCCCTGCCACTTGAATGGCCCCTCCGAACAGGAGGAACTTTTCGGTTAAGGTGGTCTTCCCCGCATCCGGGTGGGAAATAATCGCAAAACTGCGACGGCGTTCGATTTCGGAGCTGTATTTCATGGACGGCGGCAAAGGTAACAGAATCCGCACCGAAAGCCAGTTTCATTCGGTAATTTTGCCCTCATGATCCGTCGTACACTTGAGATCGTTGGCAGCAGCTTTTTAATGGCCATACAAGAGCTTTGGAAAAACAAGCTGCGTACGTTTCTTTCACTACTGGGTGTAACCTTTGGTATTTTCTGCATCATCAGTGTATTGGCAACCGTTAATAGCCTGGAGCAGAATATTCAAAACGAAGTCAAGGCCCTGGGCACGAATACGATCTATGTAGACAAGTGGGATTATAGTGGCGGCCCCAATTATCCCTGGTGGAAGTTTGTAAAGCGTCCCTCACCCAAATATGAAGAAATGCAGGGCATTAAGCCCCGAACGCCCTCTGCCAAATTTGTTGCCTTCAAGATCAGTGCGCAGGACAAAGTAGAATACCAGGGGAATCAACTTTCGAATATTCAACTCTATGGCGTTTCGGAGGAGTTCAATGAAATCCAACCTGTAGAGATCGCCTATGGCAGGTATTTATCTGAGTCGGAGTTCCAGTCCGGTAGTCCCGTAGCTGTGATAGGTTATGAGGTGGCAGATCAGCTATTCGGAAGCCAGGAAGGCGCTATCGGTAAGCTGATCCAAAGCCGAGGCAAAAAGTTTTCAGTAGCCGGAGTGATCAAAAAACAGGGTGGCGGATTTATAGGGGGCTGGCAATTCGATCAAAGCCTAGTCACTTCTTACCGAATGGGCCGTACGATCATGGATGGAAGAAGGGCCGAACCATTGATCATGGTGCAGGGGCAGGATTATGTGTCCAGCAAACAATTGAAGGATGATCTGATGAGCACCATGCGGGCACTGCACAAGCTGAGTCCGACACAAGAGGACGATTTCTCACTGAACGACATCAATGATTTCAGCGCCGCCATCAGCGATATTTTTGTCAACCTGAATCTGGGCGGATGGGCGATCGCGATTCTCTCCCTCATTGTAGGCATGTTCGGTGTAGCCAACATCATGTTCGTATCCGTACGGGAACGAACCAGTCAGATCGGATTGAAAAAAGCTGTTGGGGCCAAAGCCCGGGTGATCTTATCCGAATTCTTGTTGGAGGCAGCATTTCTTTGTGTGATCGGCGGATTGATCGGACTGACACTTGTATTTGCACTCACCCAAGTACTGACGCTGGTATTGAATTTTCCGGTGTTCATCTCTTTGTCCAACATGGTGCTGGCAATCCTCCTCTGTATAGTTGTCGGCATTCTGGCCGGTTATATTCCGGCAAGGCAGGCAGCTCGAATGGATCCGGTCGTTGCCATCCGAAGCAAATAACATGCCCTGTATACTGGCCATAGAATCCTCCTGTGATGAAACCGCAGCAGCCGTCTGCCGAGATGGTAGTATTCTCTCCAACTTCATTGCTGATCAAAAAATTCATGCCCGTTACGGCGGTGTGGTACCGGAACTGGCTTCTCGGGCACACATGCAGAACATCGTACCGGTCGTTGATACGGCCTTGAAAACTGCCGGTATTTCATTACAAGCTATAGATGCTATCGCGTTCACTCAATCGCCTGGGCTGATCGGGTCTTTGCTGGTCGGCGGACAGTTTGCAAAATCACTTGCATTAAGCCTACAAAAGCCCCTGATCGCGGTACATCATATGCAGGCCCATGTGCTGGCCAATCTGATCGACGATCCTCGTCCCGCATTTCCATTTTTATGCCTGACCGTGAGTGGCGGTCATACGCAGATCGTGCTATGTGAATCACCCACTCAGTTGAAAGTGATCGGAGAAACCATCGATGATGCCGCTGGAGAGGCCTTTGATAAGACAGCTAAACTCCTCGGACTCCCCTACCCGGGCGGCCCATTAATAGACAAATACGCAAAAGAGGGCGATCCGGATCGATATCATTTTCCGGAGCCCCGGATCGAGGGACTGAACTTCAGTTTCAGTGGCCTGAAAACATCCATCCTCTATTTTTTGCAAAATGCCGGTAAGAGTCTGCACTATAAACCGGAACCGATCGCCACAGAAGAAGAACAAAAAGCGTTCATTCAAGCCAACCTAAATGACATCTGCGCCTCGGTTCAACGTCGGATCGTAGAAATTCTACTGAACAAACTAAAACTGGCGAGTCTGGAAACCGGCATCAAAGAGATCTGTATCGCCGGGGGCGTTTCAGCCAACAGCGGCTTACGAAAAGGACTCGAAACCTATGGGAAAAAGTATCATTGGAATACGTACATCCCCGACTTTCAATATTGCACCGACAACGCCGGGATGATCGCCATCACCGGATATTATAAATTTCTGGCGAAAGAATTTTCCGGGCTGGACGTTCGATCGGCGGCCCGCGCCCAGTGGTGATATGGCAAACACCTATTTTCAATTCAAACAATTTCGGATCGACCAGGAACACTGTGCGATGAAGGTCTCATCGGATGCATGCGTATTCGGGGCCTGGGGTGCTGCCCAGCTGAGCCAGTCACAACCCGCAAAGAAAAAGATACTTGATATCGGCACCGGTACCGGCCTCTTATCCCTGATGTTGGCTCAATCGAACCAGGAAGCTGAAATTTTCGGAATTGAAATTGATAAACAGGCGGCAGATCAAGCGAAAAAAAATGTATCGGCCTCACCCTGGTCAAAACGAATCGAGATCTTACAAGGTGACATCAAATCGTTTGCACCAAGCAAAAAATTTGACGCAGTCGTATCCAATCCGCCTTTTTACGAGGGAGATCTCCAAAGTCCGGATGTTCAAAAAAATTGGGCGCATCACGATTCTTCCCTTCGATTCAACGAGCTAATCAGCGCAATTGAACGGACCTTATCGGCTGAGGGATTATTCTTGCTACTTCTTCCCACAAAAAAAATGGAGCAGCGACTCGAAATGATTTCGGAGTTCGATCTGCATGTACATAGAAAAGCATACCTGCACCACGAGGCTAAGCATCCAGCCATTCGCGCGATGATCTTAGGTGGGAGAAAGATGGGCCCTGAGGTGATTGAGGAGCGAATCGAATTGTTCTGTGAAAAGCGACAGTACACAGAGCAGGTGAAAACATTGCTTCGCGATTTCTATCTAGCATTCTGACCCTTCCGAATCATTCCAATCCGGCATACTGCTTCAGGTAGGAATAGGGTTCTGTCAGCTTTCCTTCGTGCAACATGGTAGCGCGTTGGATCATTTGGGATCCATCCCCGATCAGGTCTTCTAATAGATACTTTATCAATTGTTCCCCAAAATAGCGGCTGGCGTCTCTAGCTAGTTCATTCGGTAGATTTCCAACAGCCATTACATCAATGGAGTTTGGAAGATAGGGGGCTGTTTTTTGGAGGCTATTGCGATCGACTCCATAAATGGGATCTTCAATGGTTTGATCACCCAGGTTGATTGGCACGGACCCGTCAGCATCGTCGGTGATGTCTGCGATTGTTTGGGTAATGAATCGTTCAGATTGAACATCTGAACGCTCGAACAAACGCGGCAGTTGACGATCCCAATAGATCCCGTTCATCAGTATGTCGGTCTGCTCACTATAAGGAAGATAAAGGCAATCATATTCAGAGGGATGCTCATGAAAATGAAGCCTATTGTATCCACCATTCGTTTTATGTCGATACAAATCGCCCCCTTTAAGCTGGGTGTAAACCGGATAAGAGAATCGTCGGGAAAGGTAATCGGCCGGCTCCACCTCGTGTATGCCCATTAAGTTCATGATCTCGAGGATGCCGTGAGCGACTCGACCACTGCCCGTTACGGCGATCTTAAGCGTTGGCAGTTTGAGACCGAAATAAGTATGTATCAGATCCCGAAAACTGCGTTGTTTGTATACCCGTTCAAGTGAATACAGTCCACTTCGGTTTCCATAGGCCATCATTCCATTGTGGGCTCCGACCACTCCGGCAAAAAAACCGAACCCAAGCAATCGCTGACCGTCTTCGTGTTCCAAACATTCATAATCGACCAGGGTGATCTTCTGTTCGATCATAGCCCGGAAAAGCTCCTGGTTATAAGTCTGTGCTTTTTTTGTATGTGAAAAGAACAGGAACTTTTTTTCGGGGATCAGCTTTTGGATCGGCACTTCCTTGATCCCCAGAATGATATCACAACTTGTCAGGTCCGCTGTAAGTGTTGCGCCGGCAGCAGCATATTCCCGATCACTGTAACATCTGGTCTCGGAAGGTTCCACTAGAATTTCCAGATCGCTACGGTGTCGGCGTAGCCATTTACATTGAGCCGGTGTGAGGGCCACTCGGTTATCGGCAGGGACTTTGCCCTCTTGGATGAGTCCGATACGGATCATTTGGGTAGCTTTGCAATCGATTCACAAAAGTAATCTGATTTAGTAGAGGCATGGAAAACTATTTTGATCTCTTTGAGATACCGATTCAATTAAAGGTTGATCCGAGCACTATACGTTCACGGTTTTTTGCACTCAGCCGTCAGTTTCACCCTGATTTTTTCGTGAATCGATCAGCCGATGAACAGCAAGAGTCCTTGGAACGAACCGCTCAGCTGAACAAGGCCTGGAAGATATTTCAGCAACCGGATGAGTTGATCCGATATGTATTGGAATTGCATGGCACCTGGACGGCCGGGGAGAAATATGAACTCAGTCCGGACTTTCTAATGGAGGTCATGGAGATCAATGAATCGATGATGGATATGGAAACCGGAAAAGAAGGCCCCCTACAACAACAAGTGGCGACGCTTCAGGAGCAAATGACCGGATCAGTGGTCGATTATTTATCCGAAACCCCCTTTCTGCCGACCCCGCAGAAACTATCGGCGCTTAAGGAATACTATTACCGAAAGAAATACCTCGACCGAATCCTGCAGGGCTTGTCGTGAAATCGGATTAGCCTTACATTTGCAATCCGCCCGGGTGGCGAAATTGGTAGACGCAGCAGACTCAAAATCTGCCGCCAGCAATGGTGTATCGGTTCGACTCCGATCCCGGGCACAAATAAACCCGACACATCGTGTCGGGTTTATCGTAAATAATACACCATGCTTGACATCATCATTCCCTTGCTCTCTCTGATCGCACTGGAGGTAATCCTGGGCATTGACAACATAATTTTCATATCCATTCTGGCCGACAAACTCGAAGGTCCGCAGCGAAATAAATTACGCTTTTGGGGGATATTTCTGGCCATGATCCTGCGACTCGTTTTACTCGCTTTCATTTCGTGGATCCTGAAACTTGACCACACGCTCTTCATATTTTATGACATAGAATTCTCCGGCAAAGGGATCATTTTGATCCTGGGTGGATTATTTCTTATCTACAAAAGCACCAAGGAGATCTATCATAAAACGGAGATGAACAATGAGGACTCTGCAAAAACATCTAAAAAAAGCACGTTTCGCCAATTACTCTCCGAGGTAATCATACTGGATCTGGTGTTCTCCATTGATTCGATCATCACGGCGGTCGGCATGGTACAGCAACTGTGGATCATGTATACCGCCGTGATCGTGACCGTCCTCATCATGCTGGCGGCTTCCAAACCGATCAGTGAATTCATCCGCAAACATCCTTCGTTCAAGATACTTGCCTTGTGTTTTTTAATGATGATCGGGGTAGCCCTGTTGGCTGAAGGCCTACATTTCGAGATCCCGAAAGGATACATCTACTTCTCGATGGCATTTGCTTTTTTAGTCGACATTATACAAATGAAGGCAGTGAAATCAAATGCATAGGTTCATCATAGCATTTTTATGGATTCTTCCCGTTTCTGGGCTGACTCAGTATTCAGCACTCGGCAGTTGGAATATTTTGAACCTCAAATATTCCTACAACGAAAAAACCAGCATATTCGGGGAGGCTCAATTGCGATCGCTGGCATTCTACAACCAATTCCATTATTACGAATACAAAGGCGGGGTCAGTTACAAGGCAAATAAAAACCTGAGTCTGGCACTAGGATTGGGTAGCTACCAGACATACAAGGAAGGTGGTAATTTTATTCTGCCAAAGAATAACAACGAATTCAGGATCTGGCCGCAAGTCTCGTTGAATCAATCCATCGGTTCCCTAAAGATTGAACAACGGTACCGGGCTGAACTTCGATTCACCAGCAACGGATATAAGAACCGGTTCCGATATCGGCTCGGACTGGCACATCCGATCGATAAAAACAGAGCCGCCAACAGTCGTTTTCAGGTAAGTGCCAGTAACGAATTGTTTTTCACCGACAAGGAACCCTATTTCGAGCGAAATCGCCTAGCGTTTGGCCTGCATTACCGCCCCTCGCGTAACACCGTGCTCCAGATCGGTTACTTACATCAATTTGATTACCGCATCAATGATGAGACGGGCCGTGACTTTCTTCAGGTTGGCTACTTCATCGAACTATTTCGAAAAAAAACAGCGTCGGTTGGGACAGAGGTGCTAAAAGAAAATTGAGCAAGAATCAAGATACCATCAGGCTACATCCTCTTAGATCAGAACCATCTCTTCTACCTAACACGCTGAAACGTCCATCGGCGTATACCTCACCGATATCATCCGTTGCGACAAATGCGCAGGAGTGTATATTGGCCAGGTCGATAATATTCAGCAGCCCTTTACCGGTTTCTTTGACCGTAAGCGGATCTTCCTCCTCTCGGATCAGCACGCGCATCCAGGGCGGACATTGATAGATCCCATTCCCCACAGAGTAGGCCTGTGAAAGTAATTCTGTCATTCCATACTCCGCGTGGATGGTATCGACCCCAAAACAGTGCTTCAAGTGATCATGTAGCTCCTCTCTGACCCATTCTTTTCGCCTTCCTTTCATCCCGCCGGTTTCCAAAATGAGCGTATGCTTCAAGGAGGTTGTGAACTTTTCTGCCAGATCCAGCAGGGCAAAGCCTACTCCGATCAACATGGTCTTGCGGCCTTCTCGCTCCCCCTTGTTCACCTGTTCGATCAGTTGATCCCATTCATTCAAGTAAAATCCGCTTTCGGGATGCCCCCCTCGTTCGATCAGCTCGTTGACCATGAATACCAAAGAGGAGTTTCCTCTTTCGATATAAGAGGGCAGCAAGGCCAGTATACACCAATCCTGCACGGCACCGTAAACACGCTCAAAGTTCCGTAAAAGCTGATCCCGGTAGATATCCAGATCCCGGACTGCATGACGACTGGTGATGGATCCCGTAGTTCCACTGCTCTCAAAAATGGTTTGAGGAGAAAATTCACCCGAAACGACCAGGCCTGACTTAAAGAAGCTAATGGGAAGAAAAGCAGGGGACGATAACTTTTCGGAAAAATTGTCTGTGCATCCGATAGCATCCGCATAGCGCCGGTAAGCCAGATTTTCCTCCAGTTGATAACGGCATACCAGCGAGGCCATTCCTTCAAAATCTTGGAATGCCAATGTTCGTATTTGATGCCAGTCAGGACGCATGGGAATGAGGTAAATCCGGTAAATTTGGTACAAAGTTAGGTCATGCTTAGAAGGTTCGGCATAGGTACGCTGTGTTTAACGTTGGCGGTTAGTTGCCAGAAGGACAAATACACGACTGTACCACAAGTCAGCATTGAATCGATCTCCCCCTCCGTCGCTGTCAGTGGCAGCGTCATTCAGGTTGACGGTACCTATACGGACCTGGAGGGCGATATTGATTCCGCGCTGATCGTCTACAAGTGGTATAACAATACAGCTGTAGTGCGAAAAGATACTTTCCGATTCGGATTTTTACAACTGGGAATACCCGCTGGCGTTCAACGAGCCGAAATCAGTCTCCAGTTTGAGTACAACACAAATAACTATCCTGACCTCACCAAGCTTCCCGGCGTTAGTCAACGCGATACAACAGCTGCCTTCGGACTACTCCTGATCGATAAAGCTAAAAACAGAAGTAATTACACCGAATCGCCAACTATCCGATTGAAAAAACCCTAACGACTCAAGAATTTTATGGCATCGAAAAAAACATCCGCCGCGAAAAAAAAGTCTTTGCTGACAGACACCTCTTTTCAGTTCTTTCGCGAATACATCAATAATGCTTCGCCGGTTGGATTTGAAACCTGGGGGCAAAAACTATGGCTGGAATACCTGAAACCCTATGTGGAGACACATTATGTAGATCCCTACGGAACCGCGGTAGGCGTCATCAATCCGGATCATCCGTTTCGTGTTGTCATCGAGGCCCATGCCGATGAGATCAGCTGGTTCGTGAACTACATAACAGCCGACGGCTTGATCTACCTGAAAAGAAATGGCGGCGTAGATCACCAGACGGCACCGGCTTCCAGGGTGATCATACACGGAAAAAAAGGACCTGTTAAGGCCGTATTTGGATGGCCTGCCATTCATACCCGCATCGGGAATCCCGATCAAAAAGAGCCGTCACCCCGCACGGATAACCTTTGGCTCGATTGTGGTGCACGCAGTAAAAAAGAGGTGATGGAATTAGGTGTGCACATCGGTGCTGTGGTAACCTATCAGGATGGTTTTGACGAATTGGCCAATGGCAACTACATCGGCCGTGCGTTTGATAACCGAATCGGCGGATTCATGATCGCTGAAGTCGCTCGATTGCTAAAAGAGAATAAAAAGAAATTACCCTTCGGCCTATATGTAGTGAATGCTGTGCAAGAGGAGATCGGACTCCGCGGAGCCGAGATGATCGCTCGTCGAATTAAACCACATGTGGCCATTGTGACGGATGTAACCCATGACACGACGACGCCTATGATCAATAAGAACATTGAAGGCGACGTATCGACCGGGAAAGGCCCCTCGCTGTCCTATGCGCCGGCCGTACACAATAAACTGCTCGCATTGGTTGAGTCAGTAGCCGAAAAAAAGAAAATCCCCATCCAATGGCGGGCGCTCAGCAGAAGTACTGGTACCGATACCGACTCATTTGCCTATTCGAATGACGGCTGCCCTTCTGTACTGATTTCGATCCCGCTGCGCTACATGCACACGACGGTTGAAATGATCCACCGGGATGATATAGAACAAACCATACAGCTGATGTACGAAACACTTCTGACCCTTACCCCCAAAACAAATCTGAGCTACCTGTGATCTGCCTGTTATACATAGACCCGGGTAGTGGCAGTTATTTGGCTCAGGTGATAATTGCCTCTATCCTGGGGGTAGTTTTTTATTTCCGCAACATCCTTCACATTATTCGAAATTTCTTTGGCCGCTTTACAGGCAGTAAGAACCGCCATAAAGAGCAATGAATCCAAGAAAAAATCAACTTTCCACCTCTTACCGTGACCCGGCTGGATTTGTCTTCGAGGAAAATGAAATCATTTATAGACAAGTAAACCAATGCTACAGGCAACATTATGACCATTTAATAGCATCGGGCCTTTATGAGAAATTGACCTCCCAAAAATTACTCATAGCGCACGAGGAAATTACAGATACGGAAAATAATGAGGCATATAAAATCCTCAAACCAGATCGAATACCTTTTATCACTCAACCCGACAATTGGTGCCATTCTCAACTCCGCGAAGCAGCCATCTTAACGCTGAAGATTCAGAAAATTTCCCTGCAATATGGGATGGCATTAAAGGATGCTACGCCGAAAAATATACAATTTATTGGCTGCCGACCCGTTTTCATCGACACCCTATCCTTTGAAAAAATAGTTACACAGAAACCCTGGGTCGCTTACAGGCAGTTTTGTGAATCATTTTTGGCACCCTTGGCAATTAGCCATTATACTACTATTCCATCCAATAGAATTTTACTAGGCTGGCCAGCGGGAATCGGATTAAGAACAACCAGAAAATTACTCCCCCTCAATTCCTATTTAAATATTGATATCACCCTGAACATTCATTTGCAATCTGCGATCATCAGGGATGTACAGCGCCAACAAAAAAAACAGCTCACTTTCAGTGAGAAAAAACATATTGATCTGATTTCAAGTCTCGAGCGAGCCGTTGAAACTTGTAAAGTAGCCAACAAAAATGAACACTGGGCACATTACTATGAGGAAGTAGCCACAAGAGCAAATTATATGGAGGAAAAAGAACGAATTATCCGCTCTTGGGTAGAAGAATTTACAATGTTCAAAACCGGACTAGACCTGGGCTCCAATACCGGACACTTTACCAAAATACTTGCGGAAAAATGTTCGTTTACGATTGCGGTAGATAACAGTGAGGCCTCTATTGAAGGGTTATTCAGTGAAGTAAAAAGGAATTCATTCAACTATCATGAACATATATTACCCCTCGTACTTGATCTCTCCAATACAAACTTTACCGATAGTCCCCCCTCATCCGGAATTCTCTCGTCAGGCCCCTACGAAATCGTACTGGCATTAGCGATCATTCATCACTTAATCATCCGAAACAACATACCATCAGAGTACTGTATTGAACGGTTAAGTAAATTGACTAAGAACATACTTTTATTGGAATTCATTCCGGCAGACGACCCGCTATCTTTACGAATGCGAGAAGATAAAGATCATGTCTATCATGAATATGAACAAAGCACGACCGAAAAGCATATGGAGAGATTTTTCCACATAGAAGAGCGCATTGAAATAGGTTCGTCGGGGCGATTCATGTATCGACTAAGAAAAAAATAGTATGCGTACGATTGCAGCCTGGCCCCTTCTTTTACTACCACTATTCTTTGTCATCCATGGCTTCGTTGAATTCTACCCGATCATTCCACTGCCAGAGGCTATTCTACTTTATTTCATTTACGTTGGATATGGTCTGTTTGCCGCGCTAATAAGTCGCGCTTTTTATCAGAACTGGAAGCAGGCTTTTATTTTGGGATTTTACATTTTGTTCATTGAATTGTTTTTTGGCGCCATCCATGACACATTAAAAGCAACATTTCCTTTTTCTGTAATCAACAAATATTCATATCTACTGCCTTTGATCTTTATTATCTTACTGCTTATCGGCTATTCGATTCGAAAAGGAGCCCTTTCTCAACTGAGATATCTGTACTTCGTATGCACCACACTGATACTGCTGACTATAGTCGACCTGGGTATATTTATTGCCAATGGCAGTCCAAGTAAAATCCGCAACCCCCTTCCGGAAAACACACAAATTGGAATCAATCAGCCTGATCAGTTAACAGATATTTACTTGGTCATTGCTGACGAATATCCCGGCAACACAACCTTAAAGAAGTTTTTTAATCACGCTAACGACTCGTTTCTCAACCAGCTTCGTGGTCGGGGATTTTATATCGCTGACAGTGCCATCAGTAATTACAATTTCACCGAATTCTCTACTGCGAGCCTGTTCAATATGAACTATCTCCGAAAAATCGTAGGCAGAAATGCCAGCCTTAATCACCTGAGCTATTGTTTTCAGACGATACAAGAAAATCCATTCAATACCTATTTACAGCAAAAGGGTTATCAATTTAAGAATCATTCGATCTTTGATTTCTATGGAGCCCCCTCACTTGTAAAGCCGTATCTGCTGCCAGGGAAGACCAAGCCCTTGACCGAGCAAACATTGACCAGAAGAGTGATCCGGGATATCGGCTATCACGTATTTACCGACTTTGAGTGGGCTGCTGATTATTTTGATCTGGATGAGATCAATCGAAAAAATAACGAATACCTCTACCAAGAAACAATACAGACAACTAAGACTGACGTACCCAGTTTCCACTATACACATTTGATCATGCCACATGCTCCTTACTATTACAATAGGTCAGGGGTGTTAAGACCAAAGGCAGAATGGATCAAAAAAGACACGGCCATTTATCTGGAATATTTAGATTACACCAACCGACAATTACTCAAACTAGTCGACAGCATTCAGAGGAGATCCGATAAAAAAGCAGCTATTCTGCTGATAGGAGATCATGGTATCCGGACAAATCCGATTGAGTTACCGATCCCCTACCATTTTCAAACGTTGACCAGCATTTATCTTCCGAAACAGCAATACAGTCATTTCTACCCATCGATCTCGCATGTTAATCTATTGCGAGCCACTGTCAACTCTCTATTCGGTGAAAAAATGAAATACTTGAAAGACTCGACGATCTATTTGCAAGAATAGCCTGGTCATCTCTTCCAGCCCTTCGAGGGCTTCTTTAACGAGAACTCCATAGACGCTTGACTCATTGCCTGTCCTGACTGGTAGTGTGCCCGACTAAAGGCAAGCCGCACTGGGTCAAATTGAGCCCTGAACCCATAAGAAAATCCGCTTAACCCATTGGCACCACCAGCCCAACTCAATTCACGCCGACGAAGAAAATTATACCCACCCATGAAATGAACACGGGGATGCACCTCCACTCGAGTTGATAAGATCAGGTGGTTGAAAAACTGTCCTATAAATGTTGAGCGCCTGTCATCCATACCGATCACAGAAAATGCCGGATCAAATAACGCGTCAGTGTCCAAATCCCATCGCTGCATGCGCTGAATCGTGCACCCGATCGAAAAGGGTGATCCGATCAATTTCTTCCAGACGCCAAAAGCTAATTCAACAGGCAAAACAGACGGATCATTGCCAGTAAAACGACGCATAAAAAAACCAGTATACCGAAGCACGGCACCCGCATGCCATCCGCTTAGTGTATCTCGGTAGCGGATGCCAATATTTGAAAGCAGCGCATCGGCTCGATACGTATCATAGGAAGCATGTGCAAATTGCAATGAGACCCCTCCAGCCCACCGCTGCTTGTAAGGCATAGAGGCGGCCAACTGCACCGTCCACTCACGTGGGCGAAACCTACCCAACACATTCCCACTCGCATCAGCTGAAGAAACTTCACCATGGTCAACGTACTGAACAGATAAAGCGGTGACGACCGAAGATGTTTTACTGAGGTTTGACCCCGAAAGAAAATAGTTTTTAGCTCCTCCTGGCAAATTCAAAAAAGAGGCCTGAATGCGAGCATAGTTGACCGCTGTTAGCAACGCAGGATTTTGGAATGAGAGTGAAAGATCAGATTCATCCTGCGCTACAACCAACCCGCCTTGTGCACTGGAAACAGCTCCGGCAGGAAGCCGTAGGAAGTTAAACGAGGCAGCACCACCCAATAGTTGAGCCTCGGCGACAAGCTGAAACAGGATCAATCCCCCGCAAAGAAGTGGCGTACGCACATCCGAAAATATAACAACTGAATCAGTTATCGAAGGGGCAAGCCTGGAATGGCCCATTCCAACACCTGGTTCATGTTTTTGACATAATGAAACTCCAGTCCCTTTATGTATGCGGGCTCGATCTCAGCCACATCTTTCTCATTTTGAGCACAGAGTATGATTTCGCGCAACCCTGCACGTTTAGCCGCTAATACTTTCTCTTGAATACCGCCAACCGGTAGTACTTGCCCGCGTAAGGTAATCTCCCCGGTCATGGCGAGGTAGGGCTTTACCTTTTTACCGCTAAAGGCTGATGCCATGGCGGTCAACATCGTTACCCCCGCACTTGGACCATCTTTCGGTACCGCCCCTTCCGGAACGTGAATATGAACGTTCTTCTTCTCAAACAAAGAAGGTTCGATTCCGAATTTGCGCGCATTTACCTGGAGATACGTATAGGCCGTGCTGGCACTTTCCTTCATCACCTGACCAAGATTACCGGTCAGCTTCATCTCCCCTTTTCCGTCACTGAGACTGGTCTCCAAGAATAAAATATCTCCCCCCACATAGGTCCATGCCAATCCGACTGCCACCCCGGGGATCAATGCTGTTTTGTACAGGTCATTCGAATAACGGGCCTTACCCAGAATTTTTTCAACATCCTCCGCTCCCAGTGAACGCTTCACCTTTCCGGTCAACGCCATTTCCATAGCCTGGTTCCGCATGATCGACGCCAATTGTCTGTCCAATTCGCGAACACCACTTTCGCGGGTATAGTCCTGAATCAAACGCTCCAATAACTTATCCGAAAGCTGAATCGAAGCTTTACTGAGACCATGCTGTTCTTTTTGCTTCGGCACGAGATGACGTTTGGCGATTTGAACTTTTTCCTCCAGCGCATACCCACTCAGATCGATGATCTCCAACCGATCGCGCAGGGCCGGCTGTATATGCTGAATATCATTCGCCGTGGCAATAAACAGAACCTTACTCAAATCATATTCAGACTCAAGGTAATTGTCGTAGAAACTATGATTCTGCTCGGGGTCCAACACTTCCAGTAAGGCTGATGAAGGGTCGGTTCGAACATCTCGACCCACTTTGTCGATTTCATCCAGGATCATGACCGGATTGGATGAATTCACCTTCCTGATCGATTGAAGGATACGGCCCGGCATGGCACCGATATAAGTCTTTCGATGTCCACGGATCTCACTCTCATCATGCAACCCACCCAAACTCAATCGGACGTATTTTCGGCCAAGGGCCTGTGCGATACTCTTTCCCAACGATGTTTTACCAATACCCGGAGGGCCCAAAAAGCAAAGGATCGGACTTTTCATATCTCCCTTCAATTTCAGAACAGCCAGGTACTCCAAGATCCGCTCTTTGATCTTCTTCATTCCGTAATGATCCCGATCCAATGTCACTCGCGCCTCCTTAAGATCATAGTTGTCATCGGTACATTCCCCCCAAGGAAGATCCAACATGAGATCAAGGTGATTATATACAACCGAATAATCCGGCGTACTGGAGTGCATACGCTCCAGCTTCTCCATCCCTTTTTGAAAAAGTTCTTTGGCGGCAGCCGGCCATTTTTTTTGCTCGGCTTTTTTTTGCATCTCCTTCAGCTCCTGTTGGTTGCTGTCGCCGCCCAACTCCTCGCGAATACTTTTTAGCTGCTGCTGCAGAAAATATTCGCGTTGCTGTTTATCAATCTCCGTGCGGGTCTTATTGGTGACCTTATTCTTCAACTCTGCAAACTGCAACTCGCGTTGAAGAAATTGCATCAGCAGATCGGCACGCTGACGGACGTCGTCAAGCTCCAGTAACTTCTGCTTCTCCGACAATTCAACACTGAGATTACTGGAAACAAAATGAATCAGGAAAACCGGGTTCTCGATATTTTTCAGGATGATGCCCGCCTCCGTTGGGATATTGGGAGAGAGTTGAATGATCTCGGATGCCAACTCCTTGATGTTGGCCACATAGGCCTGAAAATCCTCATCTGCCGGAGCTTCCTGTTCAACCAGCTTCTCCACCCTGGCTTTGAAATACGGCTCTGATGCCGTGATCTCCTGGATCTTGAATCGCGTCTTTCCCTGAATGATGATGGTGGTTCCCCCATCCGGCATTTTGATCTGTTTGACAATACGGGCTACTGTACCGACAGCGCTGAGATCCCCGACTTGTGGGTCTTCAACTTGACTGTCCTGCTGGGCAACCACCCCGATCAGCTTATCTGATTTATACGCATCCGTTACCGCCTTTATGCTCTTATCACGGCCCACGGTGATGGGTAATACCACCCCCGGGAAAAGAACCGTGTTTCGAAGCGGTAATAAAGGCAGCTCCTCGGGTAATACCAAGTTCGCAATCTCGTCCTGATCACCCTCATGCAGCGGGATGATGGGTAAAAAATCCATTTCTTCTTCCGGGCGCAAAATCATGTCAATCAGATTATTAAAAGAATACAGAAGGGGTTAAATATAAAATCCCCGCTCCGTATGTCCAATTCTTGTACCAACGGGGCGGGGACTGACAGAAAGGCTTGTTAGTTCAACATTCAGGGTTCGGGGTTCAGCCCTTCTGTTCAACTAAACGTTGAGCGCTGAACTACAACAAGGCTAGCCCTGCAGAAAGTTGAAATCCCTGACTTTTCCATTTATTCCCATCAGAAAGATCACTGATGTTGTTCAATCCGATCACATAGCGTCCATTTACCCGCAATGGCCCCAGTTTGATCTGCACGCCACCCAACATCGAAAAGTCTCCTTTCTTAAAGGCATCTCCCCCATTTTGTAACAAACTGCGATTCTGATCGATCAGGATACCAAATTGAGGACCTGCTTGAAGGGTAATGAACTTACCGACAAGCTTATAATTCAATAAAATGGGAATCGAAATGTAATTCAGCTTCACATTAGTAAGACCATTTTGGAATACATTGATGGCATTGGTGTAACTGCTGTCTACCCGGAGTGTGTTCTGATTATACAGCACCTCTGGTTGCAGACCGAATTTCTTGCCCAGGCCGATCGCAGCAAACCCGCCCAAATGATATCCGTATTTGAACTCATCCTTAAAGGACACCCCATCGATCTTATTCACGTTGATCCCGCCTTTGATACCAAGATCGAACTGTGCTGATGCGACAGATGTGATCAATAAAAATGCAATCAGGAAAATGTTTTTTACGCGCATAATCTTAGGTTTTAGTGTTAAACGGATAACGAATCAAAACTAGTAATCTTACATTTTAATGGCTGTTAAATTACCTTAACAGGGTTCATGCATGCAGTTCAATAAGTGTAATCTCCGGCAATATTCCTACCCGTCCAGGGTAACCCAAAAAGCCAAAGCCCCGGTTGATGTACAAATGTTGTTCGCCTTGCTGATAATGCCCGGCCCATCTACGGTATACATATTGCACCGGGCTCCAACGCAATCCGGGCAATTCAACTCCGAATTGCATACCGTGGGTATGCCCCGATAAGGTCAGATCGATACTCGGATAAGCCGTCGAAACCTCCGTTTCCCAATGGGAGGGGTCGTGACTTAACAAGATCTGAAAATCTGCTGCTGCTACCCCCTGGCTGGCAAGCGCCAAGTCTCCGTACTTTTTGAAGTTTGCGCGAGAAGACCAATTCTCCACCCCGATCAAAACAATCCGATCTTCCTCCTTTTCAATATGAACATGTTCGTTCAGTAATAGCCGCCAGCCCATCTTCGAATGAATAGACTTCAACCGATCTAGGTTAGCTTTTTTTAACTCAGCCGTTTCCCAACCAACATAATCTCCATAATCATGATTCCCAAGAATGGAGTAAACCCCTAAGGGTGCGCTCAGCTTAGAGAATAATTTCTCATACCCATCCATTTCACTAGCCAAATTATTTACTAGATCTCCGGTAAAAAAAATCAGATCAGGCTTTAAGGCCATCGCTTTTTCAATTCCTCTTTCCACTGCAGCCGGATCATCAAAACTACCTGCATGAATATCCGAGAGCTGTACGATCCGCAGGCCCTCGAATGCCTTCGGAAGCTTGGGTGATCGGATCCGCTGCCGACGAACTTCGTACCGGTATTTATTCCCGAATCCGTAGACCAAACTTCCCAACAGTCCGGTACCTGCCACAACACCCATCCAACTCAAAAAAACAGAACGGCTTACCCCGGAATCGATCGTTGTAGTGGGTACTGCGAGCCGATAGGCTTCGATCCCACCCCACTGAAGAAACCTCCGCAGGTCATCTACCAAGAAAAACAAGGCTGCCACCCCCCTCGCTAAAAACCAGGCCACTCCGACTGCAAACACCGTCATCCCGACGGGTTTCCACCATCCTGATTGAACCATTTTGGGGACAAAGAAAAAAAACACCAAGGTCCCAAGACCGAGTAACAGATAGCCGGCTTGCACCCACCCGGCCCGCCGAAAACCAGCATTCACTAAATATCCCCGTAACACCCAGAATACATAGACGTCGATCAGCAGGTAAACGGCCGTAGCAATGATCCCGAAGGTGGTGATGCGCATGAGGGGCGAAATTAACTCCTCCGATAACAACCGCTGAACAAGAAGGTTCTGACACGTCTACATAACTGAATTTTGCCGTATTTTGTAGCCCTTTCACTTTACGATCATCCCCTCACAGACATGGCTAGAATAATCGGTGTAGCGAATCAAAAAGGAGGCGTTGGAAAAACCACCACAGCCATCAACCTGGCCGCCAGTTTGGCGGTACTGGAGTTCAAAACTCTTTTAGTAGACGGCGACCCCCAGGCGAACAGCACCACTGGTGTAGGGTTCGACTTGCAGAACATCACACAAAGCCTCTACGACTGCATGGTAAACCAATCCCGCCCCAAGGATGTGATCCTCAAAACCGAGATCCCCAACCTTGACTTGATCCCCTCACACATCGACTTGGTAGGTGCGGAAATTGAGATGATCAACTATCCGAGCCGAGAAATGGTTTTAAAAACAATGTTGGATTCGCTCCGTTCCGAGTACGACTTCATCATCATCGACTGTTCACCCTCACTCGGACTGATCACCGTAAATGCCTTGACCGCAGCGGATTCAGTCGTGATACCCGTACAAGCTGAATTTTTTGCATTAGAAGGACTCGGGAAATTATTGAATACGATCAAGATCGTTCAGAGCCGACTGAATACAAATCTGGCGATCGAAGGCATTCTGATGACCATGTACGATGGCCGATTGCGGCTCTGTAACCAAGTTGTGAGTGAAGTGCGCCGGCATTTTGACGAACTCGTCTTCAATACCATCATTCATCGCAATGCCCGGTTGGCCGAAGCTCCGTCTGCTGGCAAACCCGTGATCCTGTACGATGGCAACAGCAAAGGATCGGTCAACTACCTGAACCTCGCCAAAGAGATCCTACAAAAAAATAACATGACCAAGATTAAGAACGAGGATAGAGTGCTGGATTGATAAACTACAATAGCCATGGCCACTTCAAAACCAAACAAAGATCTGCTGGGTAAAGGAATCCGATCCTTACTGCAGTCCATCGATACAGACATCAAGTCTCCACAAGGCCAGCTCAAACAAGCGGTGGTGGAGCACATGACCCATTCGATGGCAATAGCAGTAGTGGACATTCAACCGAATCCAAAACAACCTCGTCACGATTTTGATGAAGCTGCCCTGAACGAGCTTGCACACTCCATCAAATTGCATGGCATCATCCAGCCGGTCACCGT
>CANGZN010000013.1 GCA_947458625.1 Chitinophagaceae bacterium | reverse complement strand
GATATGGCATGTCATATCATGGATCCCATTTTTCGTTTGTTGCCCATTCAATATCCCGATTCGGCCGAATGCAGTGTAGCGACGATCTGGAAAGAGATGTGGAACGATACGCCCAATATGGATGCTTGTCCGCCTGCTTCCATCATTCACCTCAATTACCCAAGAACGGATGGGAAAGGGAATATTCGTGTTTCCTGGCATGATGGTGGACTATTACCGGGTCGGCCCGAGGAATTACTACCCGATGAAGCTTTTGGCAACTGGGACGGTGGCGTATTGCTGGTGGGCACCAAAGGAAAAATGTTGATCGACTGTTATGGCGCCAACCCAAGATTATTGCCCACATTGCGAATGAAGGATTTAGATCTCAAGCCGAGTATACCGCGTGTTCCGGAAGGGCATTATCTCCAATGGGTGAATGCCTGCAGGGCCGGTTATGGAAACGCTACTACCAGCTCTCCGATTGAATATGCCGGACCCTTTACAGAAAGTATTCTGATGGGAAATCTAGCCATCCGTAGTTGGATGCTGAAGAATCCTAATCTGAAAGGATGGGAGGATAAATACCTCGGCAGAAAGAAACTATTATGGGATGCCGCGCAAATGCGAATCACGAATTTTGAGGAAGCCAATCAATTCGTTCGCAGAGCGTATCGAGCGGGTTGGTAAGGGGTGATGTCAGGACTGCCGCAGTTCGCGGGCCTGTGTGGCCAAATGCGTTTCATCTAACTCATCTGCTTTTTGTCCGATCTTACCCAACCAGAAGTCGACCACTCCGGTATCCGATAGCGGCTGAAAAAATGAATGGTTCACAGGTTGGTGAATACGTCTCAGGTATTGCTCGATCTCGGCTCGTCCGAATAACTCACCCGTTTGTGGATCCAAATAGAAATCAATGCTATCTATCCCTTTTTTCTCTCGCGGATTCAGCATATTGGGCGAGCCCAAAACAATGATTCCGGGTATGGAGAGTGTATACAGGGGCAGATCAAGTTTATCCGCTAATACCTGTATCAGCAATCCCAATCCGATCTGGTTTCCGCTACGGTGCAACAGTACGTCACCGATGAAATGATGTGCCAGTCGTTCACGAGCCGCGTCGATACCTTTGAAACGCTCGTGTTCGAATACGACACGACTCAGCACGTTGATCTGTTCCAGTGGGGTCAGGTATTGATTCAACTCAAGCCACGCGTTTCGACGTAACTGTTCAAGTGATGTTCGAAGGGCGTCTGATCGATCTTCCCGATGGTGAAGTTTGTCAAGGATCAACAAGCCTTCCCATAGGTCGGCCCTCTCCTGATGACGCCAGGCGTTCAATTTATCGGAGATCTCAAGAAATTGGATTCGACGAATGATCGTCTCTACACGTACCTGTTGATCGGTATGGTCAGTTGTTTCCCAAACATGCTCCAGGTGAGGAATGGCCTGATCGCCATATTCAAGGATCCTTTTGGACACGGGTTCATATACAGCTTCATCCGGATCTTCCAACAAACGTATCAGTGCAGATAACTCAGCTTCATTCACAGGTGCATACATGCACACAATATCCGTAGCGTCTCTAATCCGCGAATAGATTTTCTATCCACAGTTGTTGAAAAGCTATTTTTTCTTTTTCGGAGCAGCTTTTTTGACCGCTTTTTTAACGGCCTTTTTAGCTGTGGATGAGGGCTTGGCTGTTTTTTTTGTTGCTGATTTTTTTACAGCAGTTTTAGCCGCCTTCTTGCCTTTGAATGCATCCGGTACGACCGCTTGAATAAAGGCTTTCACCTCATCCAGAGAGAAGTTGGCTGCTTCTTGTGGCGAGTAACGAGTTTCGTCTGCTTTTTTGGGCAGGGAAATCATTTTCTTGCCATACTTGATGAGTGGACCCCATCGACCGTTTTCAAGTGTGATCTTTTCTTCTGGCCAGCGTTGTATATATCGGTTCTCTTCTTTTTTGATCTTCGCCTCGATGAGTTCATTCATATCCGCCTGGGAAATGCGCTGGAAGTCGTATTTCTTGGGAACGTTTATGAACATGCCATCCCATTTCAAGTAAGGGCCGAATCGCCCCGTTCCTTTTGTGATGGCTTTACCTTGAAACTGACCCACCGGTGCATCAGCTTTTTGCTTTTCCTTGATAACGTTTACAGCCTGCTTCAGATCCACCAGGGATAGATCGGTTCCTTTCGGTAGGGAAATAAAATCTTCACCCCACTTCACATAGGGGCCGAATCGTCCGACGTTCACGGACACATCTTTTTCTTCGTATTGCCCCATGACCCCTTGCGCACCGAAGAGATTCATCGCCTCTTCAAAGCTGATCGTTTCAATGCTTTGCCCCGTGGGTATCTTGGCAAAACGGGGCTTTTCCTCTTCATCTGCCGTACCGATCTGTATCATCGCACCGAACCGTCCCATCCGGGCGATAACGGGCTTGCCTGATTTAGGGTCAGTCCCCAATAATCTTTCTCCTTTGATTCGTTCAGCGGTTTCGATGGTTTCATCCACTTCCTTCTTGAATGGTTTGTAGAAGGATTGGATCATCTGGCTCCATTTGCGCTTTCCATCAGCAACCTCATCGAACTCATTTTCGATGGAGGCCGTGAAGCCATAGTCCATGATCTGGTGGAAATGTTGTTTGAGGAAATCAGTGACGACCAGTCCCAGATCAGATGGGAACAATTTAGACTTCTCCGCACCGGTATTTTCAAATTCCGTCACCGCACTCAACTTATCCTTTTTCAATGTTAAGACCTGATAAGCACGACGTGTTCCTTCTTTATCGCGTTTCTCAACGTAGCCTCTTTTGAGAATGGTGGAAATGGTTGGTGCGTAGGTGGAAGGTCGGCCGATTCCCAATTCTTCCAGTTTTTTTACTAACGATGCCTCCGTATAACGAGGAAGGGGGCGAGAAAAACGCTCGATCGCATGCAATTCATTCAAGGAAAGTGCCTGTCCCTTCTTCATGGGCGGGAGGATGCCTTCCGGTTGGTCATCGCTTTCTTCTTCATCCTTGCCTTCCATATATACTTTCAGGAAGCCGTCGAATTTCAATACCTCTCCGGTTGCCTGTAGGTTTTCTTTATTCGTGGAGATTTCGATATCCACGGTTGTCTTTTCCAATTCAGCATCGGCCATCTGAGAGGCCATCGTTCGCTTCCAGATCAATTCATAGAGTCTGGCCCATTCTGCTTCTTCGATTCGGGAGGTACTCATGTATGTGGGGCGAATGGCCTCGTGCGCCTCTTGAGCACTTTCGTTCTTGTTTTTATATTTTCTGAACTGGTGATATTCTTCACCATACATTGAATTCACGGTTTGTGATATGTCCGCCAGCGCTGTCTTACTGAGATTTACGCTATCTGTACGCATGTAGGTGATGTATCCATTTTCATACAATCGCTGCGCGATCTGCATGGTTCTGGATACGCTATAACCCAACTTGCGGGACGCTTCTTGCTGAAGTGTAGATGTAGTAAAGGGCGGGGCAGGGGAGCGTTTGCCGGGTTTGACCTGGATCTCGGTTACTTTATAAGATGCTCCCTTACAGGACTCAAGAAATTTCTCAGCTGATTGAGCATTGGGTTGTTTCTTACCTTCTGCTAAAAAAGAAAATTGTCGTCCCTCTGCATCTGGCGACTGAAAGGAGGCTTCAATTTTAAACTGGCTCTCAACATTAAAGGCATTGATCTCTCGTTCCCGTTCCGCGATCAGGCGTACGGCAACACTTTGCACCCGACCGGCACTCAGGTTATTGCGCATGCTCATCTTGCGCCAGAGAACCGGACTCAATTCAAATCCCACGATACGATCCAGAATGCGACGTGCTTGTTGTGCCATCACCAGGTTCATATCCACCTTGCGTGGTTTCTCAACTGCTGATAGGATAGCCGGTTTAGTGATCTCATGAAACACGATCCGCTTAGTGTTGTTAGGATTTAACCCCAATACTTCACACAGATGCCAGCTGATAGCTTCTCCCTCTCGGTCCTCATCCGTTGCCAACCAAACTTCCTTTGATTTCTTTGCCAGTGACTTGAGTTCGCTGACTACTTTTTCTTTATCTGGGGAAACGATATATCGCGGTTCGAAATGATTGTCGATATCGATACCCATGCCGGCCTTCTCCAGATCACGTATGTGACCGAAACAACTTTTTACCTGAAAATCAGATCCTAAGATCTTTTCTATGGTTTTGGCTTTAGCCGGACTCTCTACGATCAGTAAATTCTTAGCCATGAGGGACATTGAAGTAAAAAACCGCTTTTCAGCGGTTGCAAATTAGAGCAAGATTAGGAAATTTTCCACCAACGGGGATTTTCTACTCATTTGTGTTGTATCAACCAAGTCTGTTTTTGCCTGTCAATCACTTGGTCCTCAGACTACTCCACACCCGTTCGGCCCAGCGTTTATAATCTTTTCCGGAGGGGTGTAATCCATCGCTCGTTATCAACTCCGGCTCTGCTGATGCTTGCCTCGTTAGGTCTGTTATATATATGTAGCTCACACCATGTTTTTGACAGATTCGTTCTTTTGTCTGGTTGTATTGATCGATCGCACTTGCGATTTCTTCCCGGTTTCGGTCTGCCGCATATGGCGTAACACCCCAGTCGGGAATAGATAATACCCGAACCCGATCTGCATCATTTGCGGCATATTTAAGAGCCCGAATAAGTAGCCGTTCAAATTCCGGCTCAAATGATTCAACTGGTCTGCCCCGGTATTGATCGTTCACCCCGATCAGCAGGGTGACCAGATCATGATCGTGAAGGATGGGCTGCACAGCTTCTTCCTTATCGATGGCAGCACTTAATTCATCAGTGGTCCAGCCTGTTTTGGCGATCACCTGTAACTGATCCACCGGGCTATTATTTTGACGAAGTAGAGTGGCTAGCTGGTATGGAAAACTGTCTTGTGCTGGAACGGACTCACCGATCGTGTAGGAGTCTCCCAGAGCCAGGTATTTATTGATCTTGGTCATTACTGTTTTTTGCTAACAAGAAAATGTAAGATCTCTTGGCAAACTTGCTCGTCTCGGTATATGCGTCTGTGTCCCAAGCCCGCAGTGGTCACGAATCGGATATTTGGAAGCTTCAATTGTATGGTGGGTATAATATCATCGTACGGGGTGATGTCATCGTTTCGATCATGCACCCAAAGAATCGGATTGGTGAGCGTTCGCGCCACTCGATTTACCGAGAACCAGGAGGTGGGGTGATCGCTTTTTTGTTCGATCAACACATCGATCCGTTTCATGATGTTAGGTGATAATTGTAGAGCGGCCTGGAGCTGTTGTAAGGCCGACCGGGTTTCAGTGGCTGGGGCGATCAGCACTACTCGGTCAGCTGTTTGAGGCGGTTGCTCGTCTAATGCTAAACTCAATGACAGGCCACCGAAAGAATGTGCGATATAGCCATCGATCGGTCCCCAGGTAGCCCGTATCGACTGGATCAGTTTTCTGTATCGGAGGGAGTGGATTGTTTTTCCTTCACTATCGCCATGCGCCGGGGCATCAAAAGCAATCACTTCCACACCCTCACGACACAGGGCTTCGATCAAATGAGCAAAATTTCGGGCAGAAGAGGAAAATCCATGAAGGATCAGAATCCTGCTTGAGCCACCCATGTTCCATCTCCATCCCTGGCATTTGTCGCCCGATTCAATCAATTGAAGCGCCTCCGCCTGTTGAAAGATAGAAGGAAGTGGTTTTTGGGAGCGGGCCTGCGGGGTGATGAACAGTGTGAACGCCTGTTTGGCTGCCCAGGCAGGCCAAAGCCAGGAGCCGATCCGAAACCAAAAACGATATAGTGTTAGCACGGCGCAAAGTTATCATCCATTCAACTATTAATTCGATCCGTTGTTTACTTACTTTTGCGGCGCGGAAACAGCCGAACTTTCTTATGTACAACATTACCTTTCAATTTGAGCAACCTGGTCTGGAACCTCGGACGTTGAACGGGGTAGAACCCGGACAAAGCATCCTGGAGATCGCCCTCAAAAATGATATCGACCTCCATCATAATTGTGGTGGGGTATGTGCTTGCAGCACCTGCCACCTGTATGTTCAACAAGGCGAACAACACCTGGAAGAACTGAGCGATAAGGAGGAAGATTTCATCGACCGAGCTGTCAACCCCAGACTGAATTCACGTTTAGGCTGTCAGTGTCTTCTTCAAGAGGGGCAAGGTTCGATCGTCGTGACATTGCCTGATCAAACACAATTCCTCGGCGAATAATAACTACCTATGGCACATTTCGAACCCCCCATTCATTGGTCCGATCACGAGGACATTGCCCTGAAACTCTACGAGCGATTCGGAGATGAATTCAATGAAGGACGGATTTATCGTATCCGGTTCACCGAACTATTGGAATGGGTGTTACAAATACCCGGTTTTGTCGGTACACGCGAACAAAGTACAGAAGGCCATCTGGAGATGATCCAAAGTTCTTGGGTCTATGAATGGCGCGACAATCAGCGCTGACTCATTCGCCTTTAGTATCTTAGGGGCCGTAATGCCAAGCCTCGAAACATTTTCTTTTCAGTCCGTTCGACATTTCATTTTCGACATCGATGGGGTGTTGACAGATGGTTCTGTTTGGGTCATGCCCGGTGGTGAGCAAGTTAGGCGCATGAACATAAAAGATGGCTATGCCCTTCAGCTGGCCATCAAAATGGGCTACACCGTTACGGTCATATCCGGGAGTGTCCGATCTGCCGTAGACGACCGTTTACAAAAATTGGGGATTCGTGATATTCATTTTGGCGTTGTCGATAAAGCAACCTTTCTGTTGGCCCGTATGAGTGAAATGGGCTGGGATCCCAGTCTGGCACTCTATATGGGTGATGATGTTCCGGACCTCGCAGCAATGTCTTTGGTGGGATTAGCTTGCTGTCCAAGTGATGCAGCTGCCGATATTTTATCCGCCGCTCAGTACATTTCCCCAAGGGGAGGCGGTATGGGCTGTGTGCGCGATGTGATCGAACAAGTCCTGCGTTTGAATGATCATTGGAGTCATCAACCCGACATTGCCTCCCGTTAAATATGCCACCGATCCTTGCTTTTTTACGATTGATCCGTTGGCCTAATTTGGTGTTCATTGCCATCACCCAATGGTTAGTATATTTTTGTTTGTATCGTCAGTTGTCCGATAACCAGATCGATGGGGTTATCGACTTGCGTATTTTTTGGTGGATACTCGCCTCGGTATTGATCGCAGCGGCGGGTTATGTGATCAATGATTATTTCGATATCAATATCGATGAAGTAAATCGTCCCCAACGACAGGTAGTAGATAAGTTGATCTCTCGTCGATGGGCCATGTTCTGGCATCTAAGCATGAGTCTAGCCGGTTTAGGCTGTACAGCTTTGGCCGTTCGCTGGGAGTCGCATGCCTACCTGTTTTTTGCCAACATCACCTGCGTTATCGCCCTTTGGTTGTACTCCACCCACCTAAAGAAAACGCTATTGGTGGGGAACATACTGATCGCACTGCTTACCAGCTGGACGGTCTGGGTGATTTTTCTCTCCCAATTCAGTTGGGCAGAACTTTTTGAGGCCCCCAACGCTTCCCAACAAAAATTGATCCGTATCGTAATCTTGTATACGGTCTTTTCATTCGTGATTACCCTGATTCGGGAAGCGGTGAAAGACATGGAGGATCGGATAGGAGATGCTCGGGCAGGCTGTCGAACACTCCCCATCGTATGGGGCTTCCCGGCGGCGAAGATCTATACGGCCGTGTGGACGGTTGTACTTATTGGCATGTTGCTCATCGTTCATGCGTATGTGCTGCCATTCGGTTGGTGGCTGGCGTCCCTTTATGCGCTCTCGGCACTGATCGCTCCTTTAGTGATTTTTCTCTCTAGGTTGATTCCGGCGCAAAAACCGGAAGAATTCGCGGACTTGAGTAAGATCCTGAAATGGGTGATGTTGGCAGGCATCTTATCCTTATTGTTTTTTTATTTTCTTTTATGAATCCAATCGTACTAGCCTCGGGCTCACCAAGACGAAAGCAATTGCTCGAGTGGGCAGAAATTACTTTCGAAGTACTCGTATCAAATACGGAAGAAGATTTTCCGCCTCATCTTCCAATAGCAGAAGTGCCGATTCATATCGCCCGCAATAAAGCCTTGGCTGTGCAACAGCAATTATCAACAGATCGGGTGGTCTTGGCCGCCGATACCATTGTTGTGCTCGGCGATCATATACTCGGGAAACCGGTGCATCGTGAAGAGGCGATAAGTATGCTATTGGCCTTACAGGGTAGCAGACACGAGGTCATAACTGGCGTAGTGATCCGGAAAGGTCAACTAGAACATGCATTCTCCGATAGTACGATCGTCGATTTCCATTCTCTTTCCGAAGCGGAGATCGAACACTACGTTGACCGGTACAAGCCTTTTGATAAAGCAGGCGCCTATGCCATACAGGAATGGATCGGAGTCGTAGGCATTCGCGCTGTGCAAGGAGACTTTTATAATGTTATGGGTTTGCCGGTCAGCCGAGTCGTACGGGCCTTACGTGATTTTTCTATCTAGCAAGCGGTCTTTTTCACCTTGTTTCTTTTTGTTGGTGCAATAGGTTTGCTCTCCAATAAGATGCGAGAACGGTCGTTACATGATTTATGGGCAGGGCAGGATTGGAACGGATGGCCCTTGCGTACTACGAAGGGACAAAGTTTATATGTGCTTGATCCCGGAAAATGGAATCAGGATCAGGGGCCGGATTTTTTGCTGGCAAAAATTTTCATCGATCAAGTACTATGGGTGGGTTCGGTTGAAATTCATCTAAGAGCAACCGATTGGTTTCGTCATAATCATACTGTTGATCCACATTATTTTCCAGTCATACTTCATGTAGTCTGGATGCAGGATCCACTTCATCCCGACATTCCCACGCTTGAGCTTTCCCGGTTTCTTACCGTGCCTCGTTTAAAAGAATTACTTCGTTTTATGACTCGAGTAGGGGAATTACCCTGTCACAAACGAATGAGACCAGTTCCTGATTTGGTTTGGAAACAATGGAGATGCGAATTGTTAAGTCATCGATTGAACAGGAAAAAGTTCGGTTTCAAAAACGGTCCGGGCAGTTTTAGAAACCGATTGGCTCGACAAATGGGGGCCTGGGTCAATCGGGAAATCTTTGAATCCATTGATGCCACTATCTCTGATGAACTTATTCTTGCTATTCGATCCGATCGGGATTTTGTCACGGCCATTTATTTGGGTCAAAGTGGGTTGCTATCAGAAAGAAACGGCGACCTGTTTTTAGACAAGCTGTTTGTCATCTATGATAAATTACGAGCAAAGCATGCACTCAATCCTCCTTACCGTCAATTGCTTTGGATGCGTATCCGTCCGGCTGCTAATCCGCTTTTTAGAATGGTACAATTGGCTCAATTGATCCATGAGAAGTGGCAGGAGGTGGAAAAATGGAATGGACGAACATCTGATGAGATACGAATGGAATTGAAAGAAATGGCGCTGAATGACTATTGGATCGCTGGACGGCGAACATCATTCAGTGAATCAACGATCGATTCGCTGCTGATCAACCTATGGGCTTACCTGGAGGCCACTACTGCTGATGAACTCATTATCCGATTAAGTGATTTCAGATTTGAGAACAATCGTTTTACTCGTTTATATAGCTCTCTTGAACTGGCAGCGATTACCGCAACCGATTCGCAGGCAATGTTGGAACTGAATGAATATTTCTGTAAGCCGAATCGATGTTCCGCTTGTCTTTTGGAGAGGTACTGGTGTCAGGACCAGGCACCCCAGTCGATCTGAACCAGAATGTCGGGATGCAGGCTGTAGCGTACCGGACAGGTGTCGCCCACTTTTTTGAGCAGCTCGATGGTTTTAGGGTCGATGGATTGAAGCTCCGCCGGGATCTCAAATGTCAACTCGATGCGTTCGATACGGCGTGGCGCAGCGGCCATGAGCTTGTTTACCGAGGTGTTGATCCCGGTCAGGTCAAACCCCATGGATCGGGCCTTGATGCCCATGACCGTCAGCATACAACTGGCCAGGCTGGTGGCCGTCAGATCGGTGGGGGAGAATCGTTGGCCCAGGCCATTATTGTCTGTTGGTGCATCGGTTTCCATGGCCGACCCGCTGGCCAGGTGCGTGCAAATCGTTCGAAGTTCGCCTTTGTATTGAACAGAAGATGTCATGAGCTTGTTTTGGTGTAAATTTACACCACACACTCGCTCATGCGCATCCTATACATTTTATTGTTCCTTTGCTGTCTATCGGTTACGGGTGTATTCGCTCAGCAGCCGATCTCTAAAAAAGAACAAAAGAAACAACATATCAACCAGTTGATCCGACAGGCGGAGGAAGGAGCCCTGGTCTATAATCGGCATACTATTTTCGGTGTTCAGGTAAGCAGCTTGGGCTACGGCGTTTTTTATGAGCATGGACGGGTAAAAAACGCTCGTAAAGCGAATCTTTTCCGAATTGACATCACGGAGATCAAAGATCGGAAAGAAGATAAAGTACAGAATACGGCCAACGGATTTATCTTCTTTGGCAACCCGTACATATATGGCAAGATCAATAACTTTTATCAGGCCAAGTTGGGCTATGGGCAACAGTTGATACTCGGGCAAAAAGGCAATAAAAACGGAGTCTCTGTCACCGGCATTTACGGAGGCGGACTATCACTCGGACTGCTTCGTCCCTATTATCTGCAAGTGATCGATCCGGTCACCAACGAAGAAAAATTCATCAAGTATTCTGCGGCTGACAGCTCCCTGTTCCTGGGTAACACCATTTTGGGTGGAGGCGGATTGAGCAAAGGTTGGAATGAGATGAAATTCACCCCCGGACTTTTTGGTCGTGCCGCTCTTCGATTCGACTATGGTCGTTTCAATGAGGCCGTTTCGGGTATTGAATTAGGTGTTACCGCCGAATACTTTTCCAAAAAGATCGCCATTTTGGCCGGCCCCAACGACAGAAACTTCTTTTTTCAAGGTTACATCGCCCTGCTGTTTGGTAAGCGTAAATAAGCGGGTTAATTTCGCATCATGACTGAGTTGCCTGTCGTCTCTGCCGAATCTGCTCGCTTCAAGAAGCCAGATTGGCTGCGTGTAAAACTTCCGATCGGTGAGAATTATAAGCATGTTCGCGGACTGGTTGATACACACAAGCTTCATACCATTTGCGAAAGCGGCAATTGCCCGAATATGGGTGAATGCTGGGGGGCCGGTACCGCTACGTTCATGATCCTTGGCAATATCTGCACCCGCAGTTGCGGATTCTGCTCCGTTGCCACTGGACGGCCTTTACCGGTCGATTGGGATGAGCCGCAGCGTGTGGCAGAAGCCATCCATCTGATGAAAGTCAAACATGCCGTGATCACCTCGGTAGACAGAGATGAATTACCGGATGGCGGTGCTGCGGTCTGGTATAATACCATTTACGCCGTTAAGCAACTGAATCCAGATACCACACTAGAGACATTGATCGGCGATTTCAAGGGGAAGAAAGAAGATATTCAACGGGTGATCGATGCAGCTCCGGAAGTGGTTTCCCATAATATCGAAACCGTTGAGCGACTCACCCGACAAGTCCGTATTCAGGCAAAATATTGGCGTAGCATGGAGGTGATCCGGACCCTCAAAGAAGGTGGCATGCGCACCAAAAGCGGCATCATGCTCGGATTGGGGGAGGAGAAAGAAGAAGTGATGCAAACCCTGAGAGATCTTCGGGCAAATGGATGCGATGTGGTTACCATCGGTCAGTACCTGCAACCGACAAAGAAACATTTACCTGTTCATCGCTTTGTACATCCGGATGAGTTTGCTGCATTCCGCGATTACGGATACGAGATCGGGTTGGATTATGTTGAGAGTGGTCCGCTTGTCCGATCCTCCTACCACAGCGAAAAACATGTGATCCCCAACTATGGTCGGGATCAATGGTTGGCACAAAAACAATCTTAGTTGAAGTCATTACTATTTTTTTTATTGGTGCCTTTTGCTGGTCTGGCACAATGGAATTGGCAATCTGTCGATACGGCCTACGGAACCTTGCCTTCATCCGTCAGGGTGTTCAAAACGATAGACCCGGTTGGCGGTAAGCCCAATGTGGCTTTTTATGTGGAGGCTGATCTCCGTGATGCATCGATCGAATTCCGTTCCGATACCAGCTATAAAAGAAGATTGACCCCAGATCAGTTCCAACAGAAGCTGTCATCTCCGTTGGTAATTGCCAACACCAGTTTTTTTTCTTTCTCCACGCATCAGAATTTGAATATGATGATGGATAAGGGCCGAATGACAGCTTTTAACGTGCACAGCTTGCCTGCGAAGGGAAAAGACACGCTGAAATATCGTCATCCATTGGTCGCAACTTTGGGTATTACAGCGAAGCGTACGGCAGACCTTGCCTGGACGTACACCGATTCATCTGCATCGATGCCATGGGCCAGTCAACTCGCAATGCCCTATTTGTTGGATAGCCAGGCTGTATTTGCAAGAAGCGCAGTTGCTGTGCCGTTGAAGAAATGGAAAATGCAGACGGCTGTTTCTGGCGGACCGGTGCTTGTTCAAAACGGTAAAGTAATGGTGACGAACAACGAGGAATGGAAATTCGCCGGGAAGGCAATTAATGATAAACATCCCCGAACAGCAATGGGTTATACAGCAGATGGTCGTCTGATCATTCTTGTTGTGGAAGGACGTGCTCCAGGCAGGGCGGAGGGAACTACCCTTACGCAAACGGCTGAGATGTTGGTTTCGATCGGATGCGTGGAAGCGTTGAACCTGGATGGGGGAGGCAGCAGCTGTTTACTTGTGAATGGAAAAGAAACAATTCGCCCCTCCGACAAGGAAGGTCAGCGCGCCATACCCGGTATTTTCTACATCTCAAATAAGAAGTAGCCGATCAGGCTTCCCAGATCAAAGCACTGGCGCCAAGAATCGCAGCATCCGCTTCTTTTAGTTCGCTGAACATCAATTTAACCTTGTTCTTGAACACCTGTACCAGGTTTGCTTCCATGGCTTTACGCGTTGGATTCAGGATCATGTCTCCGGCTTTTGTTACGCCGCCGAATAAGACGATCGCTTCGGGAGAGGAAAACATGATGAAGTTTGCCAATGCTTCTCCAAGTAATTGCCCGGTGAAAGCAAACACCTCTTGTGCTACGGCATCGCCCTTCAACGCGGCTTCATAAACAGATTGACTGGTGATCTCATCTGGTTTCAGGTCACGCATCGTACTGGGTGTGTCAGGCTTTGTTGAAAGCATCTCCAGTGCAGTCTCCCGCATACCGGTGGCGGAGGCGTAGGCTTCCAACGGACCATGAATGCCGGTTCCTTTATGCAGTCTGCCTCCCGGACGGATGATGGTGTGTCCGAGTTCTCCGGCAAAACCATCATGACCGAGCACAATCTTGCCGTCGATCACGATACCACTACCCACCCCGGTTCCTAAGGTGATGGTGATGAAATGTTTCATGCCTCTGGCCGCACCATACATCATTTCGCCCATGGCAGCTGCATTGGCGTCGTTGGTCAGCTTGACTCGCATGTCGAATCTTGTCGACATCATACTGGCGAATGGAATGATCCCTTGCCATTTGAGGTTGGCGGCGTATTCAATGTTTCCGGTGTAATAATTTCCATTTGGCGCGCCGATCCCGATGCCGGCGAACTTATCTTTTCCGCCTGCCCGTTCGATCATGGGCTGGATCTTGTCGAATAGGTCCTCGATGAAATCCTGTGCCGTAGAGCGGTCATTCGTCAGTGTTCTGCCTTGTTCCAGGATATGCCCGTTACGGTCAACCACTCCGAATTTGGTGTTCGTTCCTCCGATATCGATACCGATTGCAAGATCAGCCATATGAATGCTTAAAATGTTTAGTATAAAATTCAATTAATGTCCGCCTCCGGTAGAAGCATTCTCATAATCGATTCCCTGTTTGTGCAAGATGCCTTTTACTAAATAGGCGAACAAGGCTAGGTAGGCGAAACAGAGTATGGCGACGAAGAAGGATTGATGGATGCCAATGATATCTGCCAGTTTTCCCTGTACAGGCGGAATCACCGCCCCGCCGAGGATCATCATGATCAAGAAGGCTGAGCCCTGGGTTGTGTATTTGCCTAATCCGGCTACGGAAAGTGAAAAGATCGATGGCCACATGATAGAGCAGGCCAGTCCGCCACTCAGGAATGCATAGATCGCCACTTTTCCGGTGGTTAGAATACCAACGGTCATGGCAACCACACCGAATAAACTGAAAAGAAGCAGGGTTCTGGCCGGATTGTTTCGGCTCAGGAAAAACGTTCCGATCTGAAGCAAGACACAGACGATGTACCAATACAGGATCTGTATATCATGTCCGGCGAGTTTGGTCAGCAAGAGCACTACGCCAAAGGCTACCAGCGGGGTGATGAAGGTGAATAATCTTTTACGTTCCTCACTCAAATTAAAGGCACCAACCGCACCTGCCAAGCGGCCGATCATCAAGCTACCCCAGTACATCGCTATAAAAGGGGCGATCTCCGATGACTTGTATCCGCCAAATTCAGGCTGTTTCAATAACTCACCGAGGTTACTTCCGATAGCTACTTCCACGCCTACGTATACAAAGATTCCGAGCATACCTAAGACCAATTGTGGGTATTGCATGGCACCCCATCCTTCTTTTTGTTTGGAGGCGATTTGGTTGCAGAGAGGCAAACCGATCACGATCACCGCCAGCGCCAGCAAGAGCCAGGTCAACCGTTGGCGTTCGAGCGGACCTTTAATCGCAGCTATTTCGTCGTTTTGTTTACTGAAACTTTTTTTAACGTCCTCGATCTTTGCATAGACCGCTTTTCTCTCTTCACCGGTTTGTTTCAATGCTTCACACTCCAACTGATCGATCTGTCCTTTTTGTTCTTTGATGGTCGATTCAATTTGGGCGATCTGTTGTACCCCCTCGGAGCGATAGGAAGAGAAAACCGGAATGAATGTAATAATCAGTAATCCGGTGATTAGTAACATGGCACTGAAAGCACGTCCGGCTTTCTCCGGTTTATCTGGATTTATGCCGGCCGGAACTTTCTTGCTGGTTCCAAAAAGTGTAGCGGCAGCAAGGAATAGGATACCCACGAATATGTATAGACCGATCACCTTACTCAGCGGCAGGTGCTGGATCTCGTAATCACAGACTGAGCTGGCGCTTCCGAACAGGGCTAGCGCTACCACCAGCGGACCAATCGTTGTGCCCAGCGAATTCACGCCACCTCCTAAGTTAACACGCGTATCCCCCGTGGAAGGATCACCCAGTGAAATGGCAAAAGGTTGTGCACCGGTTTGTTGAATAGAAAACCCCAGGGCCACAATGAACAATCCGATCAGCATGCCTGTGAATGTATTTCCATTCACGGCCAGGATCATGGCTCCGGCTCCCAGGGCCGAGAACAATAAGCCGTAAATGATACTTTTTTTATAGCCCCATTTCCCGACCAGATCTTGTCCGCCGAAGATGCCGTAGGCGAAAAGGAATAAGGCCCCGATATAGTAGGCCAGGTAGAAGGCAAAATCAATCAGCTGGCTTTGAAACTGATCGAGATGAAAATAGTTCTTACAAAAGGGGATGAAGACGGAGTTACCGGCAGCGATAAATCCCCAAAAGAAAAAAACAGTTACCAGAGTGCTGAGTGCACCGTAGTTGGTCGGTTGCTTGGATTGGCTCATGAAGCGTTGATTTGGTTTCGAGGGAGACAAAATACTGAAAAAATGGAAGTTTGTTTATATTTAGACAACTCGTATGGAGATCTTGCATGTATCCGCTGAATGTTATCCGATGGCCAAGGCCGGTGGATTGGGTGATGTTTTGGGTGCATTGCCAAAATATCAAGAACAAGCGGGCCATACCGTAAAAGTGATCATACCTATGTACAGGACCCGTTACCTGTACCGAATGGGATGGGAGCTCGTGCATGAGGGGCATCAGCAAGTAGGTTTTTACTCATTCTCCTACAGTGTAATACGGGAGCGTTCCCGTGAATTGGGGTTCGATCTTTATCTGCTTGATATAAATGGTTTACTCGATAGGCAAGAGATCTACGGATATGAAGATGACCCGCAACGTTTTTTAGCCTTTCAGGTCAGTGTACTTGATTGGGTCAGTCGGTGGAGTCATCAACCCGATGTGATACATGCACACGACCACCACACCGGTTTGATTCCCTTTATGATGAAATATGCTTATGCCTTTCGTGATCGGCTCCAGCATATCCCTTCTGTCTTCACCATACACAATGCTCAATACCAGGGTTGGCTTGGGTGGCAACACCACGAGTGGCTCCCGGCTCATGATGAGTGGAAATCCGGTTTAATCGAATGGAACGATCAGATCAATCCACTTGCCGCGGCGGTCAAGTCTGCCTGGCGGGTGACTACCGTCAGTCCGAGTTACATGGATGAAATCCGTCAACGTTCGAACGGGCTGGAGAAATTATTTGAGTACGAAAAAGGAAAATGTCTGGGCATCCTAAATGGAATTGATGCGGATGTATGGGATCCAGTCACCGATCCTTTACTCGTTGCGAATTATGATAAAGAGACCATTACCGCCGGGAAAATGGCGAATAAGCTGGCTCTATGCAAACAGTTCGGACTAGATGTAAGCAGGCCACTGATCGTATATATTGGTAGATTAGTACATGAGAAAGCTGCCGATCTGCTGCCGGAAGCGTTTTACCAATGCTTGCAGCGTTATGATGGCCGGCTCAATATTCTTTTGTTGGGCTCTGGTGATTTGGGTTTGCAATCCACCTTCAAGGATATGTCGCACCGGTTTGTAGGCACATTCAATGCCCATATCGGTTATTATGAGGAGCTGAGTCATCGTATGTATGCCGGCGCCGATTTCCTTTTGATGCCAAGCCGGGTAGAGCCCTGCGGGTTGAATCAACTGTATGCACTTCGATATGGAACGGTGCCGATGGTGCGTAAGACGGGCGGGCTACGAGATACAGTCACCGATATGGGTGATCCGGGTGGATTTGGAATTTGTTTTGATCAGGCCTCTGTTGAGGATATTGTTCATGCCGTTGGAAGGGCATTGGAACTTTATGAATCCGACCCGGTTCAGCTCCACGGAATGCAAGCATACATGATGGGGTTTGATCATTCCTGGGATCGTTCGGCTTTACAATATTTGCAATTATATCAATCTATCCTATAGTCTATGGCCATTCGCACGATTACCCACGCAACCGAAATCCTCAGCGTTATCCTGGGCGGTGGGGCCGGTTCACGTCTTTATCCGCTGACGACCACTCGCTCCAAACCCGCTGTTCCCATTGCCGGGAAATATCGTTTGGTTGACATTCCCATCTCGAATTGCCTGAATAACGGGATCGGCCGGATGTTTGTGTTGACACAGTTCAACTCCGCCTCCCTGAACAGACATATCAAGAATACCTATCACTTCAGCGCCTTCAGTAAGGCTTTCGTAGATATTTTGGCGGCAGAGCAGACCCCCGACAATCCAACCTGGTACCAAGGTACAGCCGATGCCGTCAGGCAGGGACTTCGTCACATCGAGCCCTTCGAAAGCGATTACGTATTGATCCTTTCAGGAGATCAGCTTTATCAAATGGACTTTGTGGAAATGCTGGAGAACCACAAGCGGCTGGGGGCAGATATTTCTGTAGCTACCATTCCCGTTCATGAAAAGGAGGCGCCTGAGTTCGGAATTCTGAAGAGCCGGGATGGGCTCATCACATCCTTCGTTGAAAAGCCCAAAAAAGAGTTGCTGCCTGATTGGGTCAGTGATACAGGTGATGAAATGAAAGCGGCAGGCAGACATTATCTGGCCTCCATGGGCATCTACATCTTCAACCGCAAATTGCTATTTGATCTGCTGCAGCATGAGTTTGCCAATGCAACCGATTTTGGTAAAGAGATCATTCCTCAGTCGATCGAACAATTCAAGGTGGCCAGTTATCAATACTCCGGTTATTGGACGGATATCGGTAACATCCGATCTTTTTTTGAAGCCAATCTCGAACTCACCAAAGAGTTGCCGGCATTCGATCTTTTTGACACAGACCGTACGATCTATACAAGACCTCGCATGCTTCCGCCAGCCAAGATCAGCGGAACGACCTTGGAAAAAACACTGGTAGCAGAGGGGTCTATCATCCATGCCTCCCGGATCGAACATTCCGTGATCGGTATACGAAGCCGGATCGGACACGGATCTACGGTAGTGGATTCATATCTCATGGGAAGTGATTTTTATGAAACACTGGAAGAGATCGAGCGGACTTCCCGTGAGGGTATACCGGCCTTGGGGATAGGAGAGCGGTGCTATATCCGTAATGCCATTCTCGACAAAAACGTACGCATCGGAAACGATGTTCGCATCAACGGCGGCACACATCTCGACAATTTCGATCATGATTTATACACCGTCAAGGATGGCATCGTGGTCGTGAAAAAGGGAGCGATTATTCCCAGTGGATTTGTACTCTGAGACGGGTGCCAAGCATTGTGTATCGAATACATATTCTTGCTATCTTAGGGCAAATCGATTGCTATGTCTACCGCTTACACCGGCCCTAAACCGCGCTTGAGTTTTTGGCAGATCTGGAACATGTGTTTCGGATTTTTCGGCATCCAATTTGGTTGGAGTCTGCAGATGGGCAACATGAGTGCCATCTATGAATTTCTCGGTGCTGAAGCTGATCAGATTCCAGGGTTATGGCTGGCCGCTCCCATGACGGGTTTGTTGGTACAGCCCATCGTTGGATACTTGAGCGACCGTACCTGGCATCCAACCTTGGGGAGACGTCGCCCGTTCTTCTTGGTGGGTGCCATCTTGAGTTCGCTAGCCCTTTTCATCATGCCTAATTCCTCTGCTGTTTGGATGGCAGCTGGAACGCTATGGATTTTAGATTCCTGCATCAATATCACAATGGAACCTTTCCGTGCTTTTGTAGCAGATAATTTAGACGAGGAGCAGCAATCATTTGGATATGCCATGCAAAGCATGTTCATTGGTGCGGCCTCTTTTATAGCCGGATTTCTACCCGGATTACTGGTCAATTGGTTCGGTATTTCCCGCGAGAAAGGTGCTGGAGGAATCCCTCAGAACATCATGTGGTCGTTTTATATCGGATCAGCCGTATTTCTGGTAGCTGTTCTCTATACGGTCTTCAAGAGTCAAGAATATCCACCCTCAGATCCGGACTGGAAACAAAAAAGATCCCAGAACCGCGGCAGCCTGAGTGCAGGGTTTCGTGAGATCCTGGAGGCGATCGGTAATATGCCTTCAGCCATGAAACGCTTGGCTATGGTTCAGTTCTTGACCTGGCCCGGACTTTTCTTAATGTGGTTTTACTACAGTACCGGTGTGGCTGCCGATATTTTTGGTGGTGATGCCATCACCAACAGCGACCGATATACCGAAGGATTGGAGCATGCCAATGCAACTTCTGCCATTTTGAATCTGGTAACCTTTGCTTTTTCCTTTACGATCCCGTTCTGGGTTGTAAGACTTGGAAAAAAATGGACACATTCTTTTTGCCTGCTTCTGGGCGGTGCAGGTCTTATTTCTGTGAACTTCATTCAAGAGCCCTGGATGCTGTACGTCTCTATGAGTTTAGTTGGCATCGCCTGGGCCTCGATCCTATCTATGCCTTATTCGCTGTTAGCAGGTTCCATACCCAAAGAAAAGACCGGTATATACATGGGGATTTTCAATTTTTTCATTGTGCTACCTGAAATCATCGCAGCCCTCAGTTTTGGCAAGATCATGAAAAATTATCTCGGAGATGATCGACTGATGGCTGTGCTCATCGGAGGGGTTCTACTTTGTGCCGCCGGTTTATTATGTGCCCTTATCGTACGCGATAAACGATCTTGATTCTTATCATTCATCTGAAATAACTGAATATGCGCAGCTTTCTTTTTTCCCTACTGTTTTCAATCCTGGTACTGACCGCTCAGGCTCAGACAAAGCTTTTTCCCTCTCATTGGTTCGTGGGATTCAAGCGTGCTGATTTGAATCTGATCATTCAGGAACCAGCCATTACAAAATATACAAATGCCACGGTCAATTACCCGGGCGTAACCGTGGTCAAACTTAGAAGAGCCGAAAGCCCCAATTACCTGCTACTGGATCTTCGGATCGCTCCGTCAACAAAAGCGGGGAAGTTCGAGATCCGGTTGACCGGTCCGGGCCTTGATGCACGTACGTTAGCCTATGAGTTGAAACAACGATCCAGCCAAAATGGTCAGACCCGCATTCAAGGGGTTCATGCCAGTGATTTCATTTACCTGATCATGACGGATCGCTTTGCCAATGGTGATCCCTCGAATGACATCATCAATGGATATAGAGACACTGTATGCGATCGTTCGAATAAATTCTCTCGTCACGGGGGTGATTTCAAGGGAGTGGATGATCGAATTAGTTATCTAAAAGAATTAGGGGTCAGCACCGTATGGCTGACACCGGTTAACGAGAATGATATGCCCCGAATGAATGAATGGGGAAATTCGGTGGCTGGGTATCATGGCTATTGGTTCACCGACCATTATCAGGTGGATAAGCGATTTGGCGGGAATGCTGCCTATCGTCAGCTGTCAGATCGTCTTCATCAGAACGGTATGAAACTGATACAGGACGCAGTGTACAACCACATCGGTAGTTATCACTGGCTCGCATTGGATCCGCCTTCAGCCGATTGGCTCAACAGTTCACAGGGTAAAAATCCCCCGCACCATCGGGAGGAGGTTTTTTATGATCCATATGCCTCAGCGCAGGATAAAAGACAAATGCTCGACGGATGGTTCGTACCACATTTGCCCGATCTGAATCAGCGAAATGCGGACGTCGCTTGCTACCTGATTCAATATCATATCTGGGCAACGGAAGAGTATGGAGTTGACGGATGGCGTGTTGATACCTACAAGTACAACGAGGAGAAATTTCTCAATGAAATGAATGATGCGTTGACCCGTGAATTTCCGAAACTCACTGTTTTCGGTGAATCTTGGGTTACTTCCACGATCGCCAATGCTTACTTCACCAGAAATAATATGCAAACGCCTTTTCGGCATAACGCTGAAGGCATGCTTGATTTTCAAACCTGCTTTGCCATGATCGCAGCAGCCAAAGAGGAGAACGGCTGGAGCAACGGGGTCATCAAGTTGTATTTCGCGCTGGCACAGGATGCGCTCTACAAGGACCCGATGAAAAATTGCGTGTTCCTTGACAATCATGATATGGACAGGATTTTCTCTGTCCTAGGGGAAGACGAGGCTAAGTTCAACATGTGTATGAACTGGCTGTTCACCCTTCGTGGGATGCCGCAACTTTATTACGGAACGGAGGTGCTGATGAAAAATTTCAAGGTCAACACCGATGCAACAGTTCGGGAGGATTTCCCGGGCGGATGGATATCTGATGACCCTGCCCTAAACCGTTTTCAGGCCTCCGGTCGGACCGAAGCTCAATCCAAGGCTTTTTCCCGCATCAGTAAGCTCGCACAATTTCGTCGATCTTCATCCGCATTGGGTAATGGCAAGCTGATGCAATTCATTCCTCGCGACGGCACTTATCTGTATTTTCGATATACCGACCAGCAGACAGTTCTTGTGATCGCAAACAGCTCTGAAAAGTCAGCGAAGCCGGATTGGTCGATTTATCAGGAACGGACCAATGGGTTTACAAAAGGGCGTGATGTGATCACCGGTGAGACTTTCCCATTGGATGGATTTACAATCGGTTCAAAAGAAAGTTGGGTGCTGGAGTTAATAAAATAATCTCATACCGAACGTGAACGACATGCATCGGGTTTGGAATCATTCTTTACTGACTGATGGTGACGTTCGTGATTTTCAGAACGGCACCCATTATCGTCTCTATGAATGCTTCGGAAGCCACGAAGTAATCTTGGAGAATACCCCTGGAGTACAATTCAGTTTGTGGGCACCTAATGCCACACAGGTTTCTGTTAAAGGGCATTTCAACAATTGGCAGGATGATGAATACCTGCTGTATCCCCGTTGGGACAAAAGTGGCATCTGGGAAGGCTTCATTCCCGGACTCAAACGTGGAGAGGCGTATAAATATCATATTGTCGGATATAAGGGTCGGCGGCTTGATAAAGGAGATCCCTTTGCTCATTTCTGGGAGAAACGTCCCCAAACAGCTTCTATCACCTGGTCGTTAGCCTACAATTGGAATGATCAACGGTGGATGCGTCACCGAAAAAAGAACAATGCGCTGGATGCGCCCTGGAGTATCTATGAGCTCCATTTGGCCAGTTGGCAACGACCTGTGCCAACAGATGAAGAGAGCTACAACAGCTATGATCAAATTGGCGAACGGCTGATACCATACTTGTTGGAGATGGCTTTTACACATGTTGAATTCATGCCCGTCATGGAGCATCCTTTTGATGGGAGTTGGGGGTATCAATGTACCGGTTTTTTTGCGCCAACCTCCCGATTCGGGGATCCGCAAGGGTTCATGCGACTCATTGATGCGCTACATCAAGCCGGTATCGGCGTGATCTTGGATTGGGTGCCTTCTCATTTCCCGTATGATGCACATGGACTTTTCATGTTCGACGGCACTCATACCTACGAATATGCAGACATGCGCAAGGGATACCATCCTGACTGGAATAGTTATGTTTTTAATTACAAAAGGGGAGAGGTTAAGTCCTTTCTGATCAGCAGTGCTCGTTTTTGGTTTGATAAGTTTCATATCGATGGTATTCGGGTGGATGCTGTTTCCTCGATGTTAAAACTGAATTATTCCAGAGAAGAGGGGCAATGGGAGCCAAATGAGTTCGGGGGGGATGGGAACCTGGAGGCTATCGCCTTTTTACGTGATCTTAATGAAACGATTTATCGGGATTTTCCGGACGTGCAAACCATGGCCGAGGAAGCTACCGATTGGCCAGGGGTTTCCAAACCTACATTTCAGGGCGGACTCGGTTTTGGTATGAAATGGATGATGGGATGGATGCATGACACGCTCGATTATTTTAAGATTGATCCTTTATTCAGGAAAGATCAGCAGGATAAATTCTCTTTCAGTATGATGTATTTCTATGATGAGAATTTTCTGTTGCCGTTCAGCCATGACGAAGTGGTGCACGGCAAAAGCCCCATGCTGTACAAAATGCCTGGAGATGAATGGCAGAAATTTGCCAACCTAAGGCTTTTGTACACCTATATGTGGACACACCCGGGTGCAAAATTACTTTTCATGGGAGGAGAGTTCGGGCAAACCGGGGAATGGGATTATCAAAGTGAATTGTCTTGGGGATTACTCCAATACGATTGTCATAGAGACCTGCGCCATTGCGTATCAAGGTTGAATCAGCTGTTGCGCGCTGAGCCGGCACTATATTTCAATCAATTCAACACGGATGGGTTTGAGTGGGTCGATCTGCAGCATCGCTCCGAGTCGGTCATGGTGTACAAGCGAAAAGGGAGACGGCCTCAAGATGACCTACTTGTGATTCTCAATATGACCCCAGTAGAGAGATTGGATTGGCCGATTGAATACACGGGAAAGGCCTTCCAAAAAGAAATATTCAATAGTGATGCCATGGAGTTCTGGGGGACGGGACGGATTCAAAATCAATCTATAGTCCACCAATGGGTAGATAAAAAGGCTAAACGATCCCGAATCATCGTAAATCTACCAGCCCTCAGCGGAATTGTACTAAAGTAGAGTTTGTTTTTTCCCTTTTCAAGAAGTATTTTAATTATACTATTGGCCTGATCCCATCAGATCGATGTAGTTTTACTTCATAATCCAATCCTATTCATCCAATGAAAAACAAATTTTTACTAGTCGGAATCGGGTACATAGTAGCCATTCTGATGCTTATCGGCTCTCAGTTATTCGCCCAAACGGCTCCTAACAACGACAGTGCTGCTCATTATTTGAAACTGGCATTGGTCGATAAGCAAAACGGTCGTCGACTCGACTTGCTGAAAAAATTAGATAAGGCGATTTCTTTTCAATCTCAGGATCCTATTGTTTTAAAAGGTCTTGGGACGATTTTGGCAGATCAGCGAAAATTTGGTCCGGCGCTGGAGCATTTCAATAAGGCGATCGAATTGAATCCAACAGATACCAATCTGCTCCGTCAAAGCCTAGAGCTAGCCTATCAACTCAGACAACACGAGCAAGTCATCCGGTTAGCGGAGTTAAGTAAAAAGGCAAACCCCAAAGCTGATGTAGCTCTCTACCTGGCTAAAGTTTATTATGAAACGGAGGATTACGGGAAAGCCATTCAGTACCTGACACAGGCCGGAAAGGAAAATCCCACACTGGCTGAGGTGCCCTATTTGCTGGCAAAGAGTTATGCTGATATGACCAACTTCAAAGGTGCGATTCCCTTTTTCTTAAAAGCACTAGCATTGGATCCGAAACAACCCAACTGGACCTATGAACTTGGCCTTAGTTATTATGCGATCCACGACGATGCCAATGCGCTCAAATACATCCAATTGGCGGCTGAAGCAGGATATAAAAAAGACAATGATTATCTCGAGAATCTAGCTATTGCCTATTTGAACGTGGGCCAATTCGAACCCGGTGTTGCTATTTTGAAAGAAGCCTTGGGACGACGCCCCAGCGATTTCAACTTATTGAATATGTTGGCTGAGGCCTATTATGGTAAAGCCAAGTTCACCGAAGCGATCGAATATTGGGACAGAGTTTTGGAGTACGACAAAGGAAATGCCAGTGCGCTGTACATGATCGGCATGAGCTACCAGAAAATGGGTGGTAAACAAAATGCAGACCGCGGTATTGCCCTATGCGACAAAGCCATTGAGATGGATCCAAGCTTGCAAAGCCTCAAACAGAAGAAAATGATGGCAGGGTTGTAACAATCCAGCGACTAATTGAAAAGCGGCCCTGAGCCGCTTTTTTTATTACATGCGCTCAGGCACTCGGATTCCGAGTAAGGCCATCGCATCTTTAAGAATCGTAGCCGTAAGGCTACAAAGCTGTATCCTGAATGCTTTTTTCTCTTCTGATTCGGCCTGCATAACGGAGAGTTCAGCATAGAAGCCGTTAAACGATTTAGCTAGGTGATAGGCGTAGTTCGCAACCACTGCCGGGTTATGTTCCGAGGCTGCCTGATGAACCTGCTCAGCATACTGACCCAACAGAACCATGATCTCCTTTTCTTTTGGATGTACTGGATCATTGATGCTGAGTTCGTCCGTTGTAGCCCCTGCTTTTCGCAAAATGGAGCGTATACGGGCATGCGTATATTGGATGAACGGACCGGTGAATCCCTGAAAATCGATCGACTCTTCCGGATTGAAAACCATTTTCTTCTTTGGATCTACCCGGAGCAGATAGAATTTCAAGGCGCCTAATGCTAATGTTTCATATAACTCTTTCAATTCCTCCGCTGAAAAATCCTTGACTTTTCCAAGCTCCTCTGTTTTCGTTCTGGCAACCGTCACCATCTCTTCTGTAATGTCATCGGCATCTACCACTGTTCCTTCCCGGCTTTTCATGCGCCCGGACGGCAGTTCCACCATCCCGTAGCTCAAATGATGTATCCCATCTGCATATGATTTGCCCAGCTTTTTCAAGATGAGGCGAAGCACTTTCATGTGATAATTCTGCTCATCGGCGATCACGTAGATACTTTGATCGTAGTTGAATTC
>CANGZN010000012.1 GCA_947458625.1 Chitinophagaceae bacterium | reverse complement strand
TTGAGCTCGGTGGAAACAATGCCATCATCATTACCCCGGAGGCCGATCTGGACATCGCAATCCCGGCGGCCGTCTTTGGCGCCGTGGGCACCGCCGGCCAACGATGTACCACTACACGAAGATTGATCATTCATCGATCTATCTATGAGGCGGTGAAAGAGCGTTTGAAAAAGGCATACGGACAGATCCGCATCGGCGATCCGCTTGACTCGAATAATCATATGGGTCCGCTGATCGATAAACTCGCAGTTGAACAATATTTACAATCGATCCATTCCTGCAAAGAACAAGGGGGCAGTTTTCTACTGGAAGGCGGGTTGCTCGAAGGAAAAGGATTTGAAAGCGGATGTTATGTAAAGCCCTGCATCGCAGAGGTGGAACCCGGTTTGGCGATCGTCCAGCACGAAACGTTTGCGCCGATCCTGTATCTCATCACCTATGAGAATCTGGATGAAGCCATCGCTATTCAGAATGGGGTACCACAAGGGCTTTCCTCTGCGATCATGACCCTAAACCTGCGTGAAGCGGAGCAGTTTTTGTCTGCCGCCGGAAGCGATTGCGGCATTGCCAACGTGAACATAGGCACCTCTGGGGCAGAGATCGGTGGTGCGTTCGGTGGAGAGAAGGAAACCGGAGGCGGAAGAGAAAGTGGCAGTGATGCCTGGAAAGTTTACATGCGTAGGCAAACCAACACCATCAACTACAGCCGAAACCTGCCATTGGCCCAAGGCATCCGATTCGACCTATAAATTAAATTTTTCATAAATAAACCTGCGACCAGGTAATCCACTTAATCAATACGAACCCATTCCGTATTTTTCCTCATCAATCATTAATATGAAATACAGATTCATTTTACGTCCCGTTGCTTTCGCCTTCTTGCTGACCACGCAATTATGGTCTGCCCAAGCTCAAACAAGCACAACAGCCACCGACTCGCTCAAAGGCTGGCATCTGAACGCCAGTTCGAATGGCTTTCAGGGGATTTCGATCGATCAAGCTTATCAATGGCTGAAGAGCAACAACAAGAAAAGTAATACCGTGATTGTTGCCGTGATCGATTCCGGCATCGACACGCTACATGAAGACCTTAAATCGGTTCTTTGGAAAAACTCTAAAGAGATCCCCGGCAATGGAAAGGATGATGACAAGAACGGATACATCGATGATGTACACGGATGGAATTTTCTGGGTAATAGCAAAGGGGATAATGTAGAGAAGGATTCATACGAGGCTGCACGGGTTTACCATGGACTCAGAGAGAAATGGGAAGGCAAAAAAGTGGAGGTAGCCGCTCTTTCAACTGAAGAGCGCTATGAATACGAGATGTGGAGCCGAGCGAAGACTGAAATGGCCAGCAATGACAATGGCATGCAGCTGATCATGATGCGCCGAGCCTTTCAAAACTTTGTCAAAAGCGACAGCATTCTCCGCAAAGCAATGGGCAAAGATTCGTTTACTGGTAAAGAGTTGGGGGATCTGACATCCGATGACACCGAAGTCAAAAAGGCCAAGAGTATGATCTATGGATTACTCTCCGCCAATGACATGCTCGAAACCACGAACGTCGAATTTCTGAAGGAATTCAAGAACTATCTTGAATCCGAAGAATCGAAAGCAAACGCCGCTGAAACGGCCCCCACCCCCTATCGAAATCAAGTCGTGAACGATCGATACGATGACTTAAAAGACCGCTCCTACGGCAATAACAACCTGATGGTGGGCCTGGATGCCGCGGTGCACGGAACACACGTATCGGGCATCATCGGCGCCGCACGAAACAATGGTGTTGGCATGGATGGTGTGGCTGATAATGTTCGAATCATGACACTACGCGCCGTACCCGATGGAGATGAGCATGATAAGGATATCGCCTTAGCGATCCGTTATGCTGTTGACAATGGCGCTCGTGTGATCAACATGAGTTTTGGAAAGAGTTTCTCGCCGCAGAAAAAATGGGTGGATGAAGCGGTGCGTTATGCTGAATCCAAAGATGTTTTATTGGTTCATGCGGCCGGCAACGATGCCAAAAATCTTGATACCAGTTATAATTATCCCAATCCTCTGTTACTTGATGGAGGTCGCCCCAAAAACTGGATCACCGTAGGTGCCAGTGGTGATCCTAAGGTTGGCGGGCTGACTGCCAATTTTTCTAACTATGGAAAAAATGAAGTGGATGTTTTCGCACCCGGGGTTAAGATTTGGTCTACCGTGCCCGGAACCAACACGTATCAATTCCTGCAAGGTACCAGCATGGCTTCTCCCGTTGTTGCCGGCTTGTCGGCGCTGATCATGGAATATTTCCCATCCCTGACAGCCGCACAGGTAAAGCAAGTGATCGAGCAATCGGCACAAAAGCCTGAAGGAACTGTTCGCAATCCTGGCAATGGCGAGGAGGTGCCTCTCTCTGAACTTTCCCGCTCCGGAGGTATCATCAACGCCTACGAAGCAGTAAAGCTCGCCGCCACCCTGAAAGGCGAGCGAAAGCCGGGGACAAAAAACACCAAAGCCTTTTGATTAAAAGCCGGTCATTGACCGGCTTTTTTGTATCGGTATATTTGAATCATGGTCTACTACAATCCAAAGGACTGGTTTTACACGCTTTTCAGATTTCATAAATCTGACACCTTTCGAAAACTGTTTCCGTTGATGATCATCATCGGACTGTATTCAGCCGGAGTTGCCTGGCTTGAACTCAGTTATTGGCAGCTCTCCAGCAACAGCAACGTTCGAAACCTGACCATCCTGCATACGTTGCTTGGGTTCGCTATCTCCATGCTACTTGTCTTTCGCACAAATACAGCTTACGATCGCTGGTGGGAAGGTCGAAAACTTTGGGGCAGTTTAGTGAATAGTACTCGAAATCTATCCATGAAACTGAACCAACTGCTTCCCGCTGAACAGCATGAACAAAGAAAAATACTCAGGGAACTGATACCGGCCTTTGCTCAAGCACTTCATCAGCATCTTCGAAAGGAAACTACAGGCACTGAATTATTTGAAGCCGATCGATTACATCCGGGATTCAAACCCCTGGATCCTCAGAAACATATCCCAAACCAGATCGCATCACTGATCTATCAACAGGTGGGCCACATGATGCAAAACGGTCAACTGTCGCAGGAACAATTACTCTATTTAAATGTCGAGCTGCAAAGTCTACCTGATGTATGTGGTGCTTGTGAACGGATCAAGAATACACCGATCCCTTTTTCCTATAATGTTTTCATCAAAAAATTCATCTTCATCTATATAATGACATTGCCGATCGGCTTTGTATTCCAATTGGGCTATTGGATCATTCCAATCGTAATTTTCGTATTTTATGTTTTAGCCAGTCTTGAATTGATCGCGGAAGAAATAGAAGATCCCTTTGGTGGAGACGCCAACGATATCCCCACCGAACTGATCGCTTCCAACATTCGTAAGCATACACAAGAAATTTTACACCCCTGATAAAATATCATGAAAGCAACAGCCTCCCTTCTGTTAATTCTAGGAAGTTTGTTTGTACACGGACAAACATCTACGCTCACCGTTTCTGAGATCATGCGTGATCCCAAATGGATCGGCAGCTCCCCCTCGAATCCGTTTTGGAGTCCGGACGGACAAACCTTGTACTTTTCCTGGAACCCCGACAAATCTCCCAGCGACTCGCTATATGGACTCCAATTGAATGAGGTGGCACCCAAAAAAATCAGTTCGATCGAAAAAGAACGGCTCAATCAAACAGGCCGATATCAATACAACATCGATCGATCCGCTGCCGTTTACACGTATCGTGGAGATATCTATCTGTGGGATATCAAAAAAAATAAGATCACGCAGATCACTTCAACAGCCGAGATTGAATCAAACCCGCAGTTCAGTTTTCAGGGTACCCGGATCGTATTCGCCAGCCGACAACAATTGTTTTCGTGGGACAGACAGAACGGCACACTCGAACAACTGATCCAGGTTAAGCAACCGGAAAGCGGCATGTCTACACGTGGACAGACTGGCGCCGGTACACGCAACCCAAAACAAACGACACAGGAAAACTGGCTTCAGCAAGATCAGCTCGCCGTGATGCAAGTACTACGTGAGCGAAAAGAGAAAAAAGATGCGGCAGATAAATACAAAAACAGTTTGCCCAAACAAAAAGAGATCCGCAGTATTTCACTGGACGACCGCATGGTTCAGCAATTACAACTTTGTCCGAACGGCCGCTTCATCAGCTATACGTTATTTCGACCTAGCAACGGAAAGATCGCACAAGTGCCGAATTATGTGACAGAAAGTGGTTTTACCCAAGAGATCGAAACGCGTACAAAAGTGGGTGCGCCACAAGGTGATTATGAGATGTTCGTCTACGATCGTCAGTTAGACACCCTGATCAAGATCGCTGCGACAGAGATCCCCGGCATGTACGACCTGCCCGACTACAAATGGGAGACGAACGGAAAACGAACCGACTCTTCCAAAATCCGCGCAGTGATCTATGCAGGCATGTACTGGTCGCCCACAGGCAAACAAGCCATGATCGAAGTACGTTCTCAAGACAATAAAGACCGATGGCTGCTTTGCTGGGATACCAGCAGCCGGAGGATGACATTGGCCGATCGTCAGCGTGATGAAGCCTGGATCGGCGGACCCGGCATTCCGGGATGGGGTGGAAATGCTGTCGGCTGGATCGACGAAGATCATTTCTGGTACCGCTCCGAACATACCGGCTATGCTCATCTGTACAAATACCAGGTGTCCGGCAAAAAAACGTCTTCCATCACCTCCGGCAATTTTGAGGTGCAGCAAGCACAATTATCAACAGATCGAAAGTATTTCTACATCACCAGCAATGAGCCGCATCCGGGCGAGCAGCATTTTTATCGGATACGCCTCACCGATAATCAGCGCACGCAGCTGACAAAAGGAGAAGGAAGTCACCAAGTAACCCTCTCCCCCGACGAACAACGCCTCGCTACCTTATACTCCTCTTACAATCGACCCTGGGAATTGTACATCCAGAAAAATGATGTGCAAGCCGCTGCTCAGCAGATCACAGACCTGGGCCGATCCGAAGCATTCAACAGGTATCCATGGCGGGTACCAGAACTAATTCAGATTCCGGCGCGAGATGGCGCATCTGTTTACGCCAGGCTCTACAAACCGTCCACTCCACACGCCTCAAAACCCGCTGTCATTTTCGTGCATGGGGCCGGTTATCTACAAAATGCGCATAAATGGTGGAGCAGTTATTTCCGGGAGTACATGTTTCACAATCTGCTCGCAGATCTGGGGTATCATGTGTTGGACATCGATTACAGAGGCAGTGCCGGATACGGAAGGGATTGGAGAACAGGAATCTATCGACATATGGGGGGTAAGGACCTGACGGATCACGTAGATGCGGCCAAATACCTGGTCGATCGTTTTGGCGTGGATGCAGAACGCATTGGGATCTATGGCGGCTCTTATGGTGGTTTCATCACCCTGATGGCGCTGTTCACCACACCCGATGTTTTTAAGGCGGGTGCGGCCCTTCGCCCCGTGACAGACTGGGCTAATTACAACCACGGATACACCTCCAACATACTAAACGAGCCCAGCCAGGATACACTCGCCTACCGTCGTAGTTCACCGATCTATTTTGCAGAGGGACTAAAAAATCATTTACTGATCTGCCATGGGATGCTCGATCTGAATGTGCATTATCAAGATGCAGTTAAATTAGCTCAGCGACTTATAGAACTGGGCAAGGATAATTGGGAACTGGCTGCTTATCCGATGGAAGATCATGGATTTGTGGAACCCAGCAGCTGGACCGACGAATACAAGCGGATCCTGGCTCTTTTTGAACGGACCCTAAAAGCACCTCGCCCGTAACAGCAGACCTAAAGTCGCCTATATTTGTGACTCATTCAGTTACTCGACTATGGCACTGAAATTTGAAGACCTCGATGCCCGGCTGACGGGAGACGACTCAACGGATGCTTCCGGAAAGGCCAGCTGGTTCCGACGCATTAAAAAAGGCATTGTCACCTCCACGGCTGAGAAAAAGGAAACGCCCGAAGGCCTGTGGAATAAGTGTCCCGAATGCAGTCATATCATGACAGCCTCGGACCTACACGAGCAAAAATGGGTTTGCCCTAAATGCGATCACCATCACCGTATCAGCAGCCAGGATTATTTTGAGATCCTCTTTGATGAAGGCCAATTCACCGAGCTGGCCGACAATATTCGAAGCAAAGACTTTTTGGGATTCACCGACCTGAAGCCCTACGGAAAACGCCTGGAAGATATCTGGAGTAAAACCGACCTGATCGATTCCATGCGTGTCGCTACGGGCAATGTGAACGGACAAGGCCTGGTGGTTGCCTGTATGGATTTTGCCTTCATCGGCGGGTCCTTGGGAAGCGTTATGGGGGAAAAATTCTCTCGGGCAGTGGACTATTGCCTCGAACATAAATTACCTTATCTGGTCATCAGTAAAAGTGGTGGTGCCCGCATGATGGAGAGTGCTTTCTCGCTCATGCAGTTGGCAAAAACCAGCGGTAAATTATCGCAACTCAGTGATGCCAAACTACCCTACATTTCATTGTTGACCGATCCCACGTTCGGTGGCATCTCTGCTTCATTCGGTATGCTGGGCGACCTGAACATCGCCGAACCCGGCGCGCTTATCGGTTTTGCCGGACCTCGTGTGATCAAGGAAACCATCAAACGTGACTTGCCAGCAGGCTTTCAGCGCAGTGAATTCATTCTGGAACATGGATTTCTCGATTTCATTGTACACCGAAAGGAGTTGAAATCGAAACTGGCCGTTTCCTTGAAACATTTTCGGCCCTGAATCAGCTGACAGATTCGAGTTACCTTTGCATTCTACATGCTCGAATTCCACAATAGACAGGCGCTACATCAATATTTCATCGACGACCGATATGTGGCCGGTATGGTGATGGAAGGGACAGAAGTGAAATCCGTCCGGGAAGGTCGTATCAGTTTCAATGACAGTTACTGTCAGGAGCAGGACGGTGTGATTTGGGTAAAATCACTGCACATTCCTCCCTATTCACACGGAACGGTCAATAATCACGATCCGCTGCGAGACCGAAAACTACTGCTTCAGAAAAGAGAGATCGAGCGGTTGAAAGCAAAAATCAAAGAGAAAGGATATACACTAGTCCCCTTACGGCTGTTTTTCAATGAACGGAATTTCCTCAAACTGGAGATCGGATTGGCGAGAGGCAAAAAGCTTCACGACAAACGAGAGACGATCAAACGCCGGGAGCAAGACCGGGAATTGCGCAGAGATGGCGGGCAGTAAAACGATCTTAACAGCTGTGCACAAATTATCCCATTAGATCGCATCGAGTTCACCTATTTTGTACGCGTGAAAATTGTTTATCGCATACTGATCTCGCTCTTATTGCTGGCGTACACCGGGCAAGCACAATCAGTTTCCGGATACTGGTACGGATCAGCCTTTGTGACGGGTTCACAGGGCACTCAGCACAATTACCTCATAGAACTCATCCTGAACGACAATGGAAGATCCGTCCAAGGCGTATTGAATTATTATTTCCGAAATCTGTTTCGATCCGTACAGGTGAACGGGCTATTCGACCGAAAAGAACAACAATTGGTCATTGAAAAGATTCCCTTGGTCTACTACGGATCGGTAAGCCAGATGGAAGTGGATTGTGAAATGAACGGAGCCTTCAAACTCGTCACCGCTAGAGCCGGCTCAACCCTGAGTGGCATGTGGAAACCGGACGACCAATATAAATACACCTGTCCGCCGATCCAGCTAAGAATCTCTTTAGACCGGGAACAAACCATGAATGATTCAGCGATCAACGCGATTCGTAATTGGAAAGAGGAATTTCAGGTGTGGACGCCTCCGCAGGATGAGACAGGTCAAACAGCCGTAACGGTAACACCCCGACCTGTCAAAAATTTTGTAGCGGTTCAACAACAAGAAACGCGCGAAAAGGAGTTGGCAGAGGAAATCGAAATAGATGCCGATTCAGTACGCATCAGCTTATATGATAACGGAGAAGTGGATGGCGACTCTATCTCCGTCTTTCTGAACAAGAAGCTGATCGCCACCCATCAGCGATTGTCGACCCGACCGATCCGTTTCACGCTGCCGCTTGATTCCTTAGAAGCGTATGTAGAGCTGATCATGTTCGCAGAGAACCTTGGATCGATACCCCCGAATACCGCCTTGATGATCGTAGAAGCGGGCGAAAAGACCTATCAGGTACGCCTGAGTAGCACCTTGGAAAAAAGCGGATCGGTCCGGCTCAAACGGAAGCGAAAGGGACTTAAGGTTCGCTGACCTTTATTACTGATCGAACAAACTTGATTGAGGAGTCGCGGCAGCGCTCGACACCCATTCCATTTCTGTAGACTTGGTGTAATCTGCCATCTTAACTCCAACGGTTCGCCAGCCAGTCACCTCGGCCATCTTGGTGATCTTCAGTTTTGCCTTTCGAAGTTGAGTGCCCCTACCCTGTTGAATGGAAAGAACGGGATCTGGATCCGTCGTGACTGCCTGCAGGAAATTTCCTTCCCCTTCTTTAATGCAAAGAAATTTACTGCGCTGGGTTGTGGTTTCGATCTTGAAGCGCTTGAGCATGAATTGCTTTTTATCCTGGTCGACATAGATTGCCGTCACGATCGCCTCGGGATCGAATTTACCGATCCAGCAAACCTGCTCCGGATCGAATTTCTGAGTCATTTCCTGATCGGTCACTTCGTACTGTCCGTCATTGAAAAAGATAAGGATACGATCGTCGGGTTCGAAATTCCCCAACGAAATTCCTTTTCCTTCCGCATTGAATCGGCCGAATTTGTCATCGAACCAAAGGGCTCTACTATTCAGAGTAGCCTTCCCGGCTTCTTTAAATTTCACGGAGCGTATCGGGTATTTGGTTACCTGATTACCCATGCTGCTTCGTCCTTTGATGCCCATCTCCTCAAAATAAAAGTCAAATTCCTTAATGCGGGCGGAGCATCCGGAGGATAAAATGATCTTCACTACTTCAGCCTCACCATTGGGATTAACGGTCAGGTAATGAACTCTGCTTTTCTCGTCACCCCGGGTAAGGTCATATTCCTTATCACGAGTAACGCCCGTGATGTTGAATCGCTTTGCATAGCTCAATCCACCTTTGCCGTCGGCATAGATCATATTGTAGGTGGTGCGCTCATCATTTTTTTGAAAGACAGCTACATGCAGTATGTCCTTACCGATAAAAGATTTCTCCGAAACCCTAACCACTTTAACGATACCCCTTCTTGTGAAAACAATGATATCATCCAGGTCAGAGCATTCAAAAAGCAGTTCATCTTTCTTCAAGCTCGTACCGATGAAGCCTTCCTCGCGGTTCACATAGAGTTTAGTGTTGGCAATGGCGACCAGTTTTGCCTCGATCACCTCGAATGCTTTGATCTCGGTTTTACGTTCGCGACCCTTACCATATTTTTTGAGCAAGTTTTCGTAATAGGCGACAGCATAGTCGACCAAGTTATCCAGATCATACTTAACCTGTTTAATCTGTTCCTCGAGGTCCTTGATCTGTGCGATCAAATCTTCAATGTCAAGCTTGTATATTCTTCGTACCGGCTTTTCGGTCAGCTTGAGTATATCTTCCCGGGTGATGCCCCGATTTAATTTTTTTATGAATGGCTGAAAAGCCTTGTCGATCGCCTGCAGCACATTTTCCCAGGTCTCGTGTTTCTTTTCCAGTTCTTGGTAGATCTTCTCCTCAAAGAATATCTTTTCTAAGGAGGTATAATGCCATTTTTCCTGCAGCTCATTGAGCTTGATCCGTAATTCCTGATCCAGTAGATCTTTGGTCTTATCAACCGAGAATCGAAGCAGCTCCTGCACGCCCAAGAATTGCGGACGATGATCGACGATCACACAGGCATTGGGTGAGATGGAGATCTCGCAATCGGTGAACTTGTATAACGCATCGATGGTGATATCCGGTGAAATTCCGGCTGCCAGATCGATCTGTATCTCTACGTCCGCTGCGGTGTTGTCGGTTACTTTTTTGATCTTGATCTTACCCTGATCATTGGCTTTCACGATCGACTCCATCAACTGGGTAGTTGTTACACCGTATGGAACACTGGTAATGGCCAATGTTTTTTTATCAATCTCTTTGATATGGGCACGAACCTTGACTCTTCCACCCCGCTTTCCCTGGTTGTAATCTGCTACATCGATCATGCCTCCGGTCTGAAAATCGGGATAGAGTTCAAATCGTTTTCCACGAAGATGCTTGATCGCAGCATCGATCAGCTCTTGAAAATTATGCGGTAAGATCTTGGTGGAAAGTCCAACTGCAATCCCATCTGCCCCTTGCGCCAATAGCAATGGGAATTTCATGGGCAGGGTAACAGGCTCCGATTTTCGTCCGTCGTAGCTCAGTTGCCAATTGGTTGTCTTGGGATTGAAGGCGACATCCAAGGCAAACTTGCTCAAACGCGCCTCAATATAACGAGCAGCGGCCGCGTCATCGCCGGTTCGTACATCTCCCCAGTTTCCTTGAGTTTCAATCAGTAGATCTTTTTGACCTAGATTGACCAACGCATCGCCGATACTGGCATCCCCATGCGGATGATATTGCATGGCTTGTCCGATCACATTGGCAACTTTGTTGAATCGACCATCATCCATCTCCTTCATGGCATGAAGGATGCGACGCTGAACCGGTTTTAAACCGTCCTCCAGTGCTGGAACCGCGCGCTCCAAAATCACATAAGAAGCATAGTCCAAAAACCAGGTACGGTATTGACCATGCAAGCCATGCTCCTGCAATTGTACGTCCGATAACTTATTCTTTGATGCCGCCATGATGGTAAATCGTTAAGCCTGTTTGGATGATTCTTCTTCTGTGTCAGATACAATGACACCGGAGCCGCCTGGCAATTTCACATCCAGATCTTTCCAGGAACGATCCAGATCACCATTGGTCTGTAAAGCACCGTTTCGTAATAGTTCCCGGGTACGGTACATCAAGAATACATCTCCTGTGCGGACTTTCATCCGTTGCAGGGTGTGCTGCAAAACCCGTGTTGCTTTCTGTGAATCGCCCGTACATTGGCGCAGTATTTCCTTATCATAAAAATCAAGGGGTTGACCCAGAATTTTTTTGCCCCCCTCCAAGATGCGAACCATCGAATTTTCCGATTTCATTCGGTTGAACTCATCCGGATCGATCTCGAATTCGCTGAGGGTAACCGGACGTGCAAGCTTCTTGGCCTTTCTGAATTCTTTAGCGGGGATCTCTGAAAGCCAGGCCGGATAAAAAAGTTGACCTTTGTCGTTGATAAAAGGCAAATTGTTCATGTAAAGTACCTGAACCCGGTCGCAGAAATCCTTTAACTGCGGGATCAGCCAGTAATAGCCCATCACATCGTGTTGGTTCTGCCCCATCCAGATCCAGACCTGCTCCTCCTGATCTTCTTTCATCCGCTCACAGATCGCAGCAACTGTGGCTGCATCATCAACAGTATTCAGTGCATCCTCCCCGTAAGGCGTTACTGATAGTACTTGACGCCACCACTCTCGGCGAGCAGCCGTCCCTTCAACGGTATCGATATCGGCCAGGGGACCAACAGCATAATCATCCCGAACCAACACCAACTCCCCCTGCAATTCAGGGTCGAGTGAAAAAACTTCCTGAAAAAGGTTCAGGTCCGATTCATTAAAAACGACATGTATCATACCAATTCTTTATTAGGCTTGATTAGATAATAAACACAAGTAGTCAAGTAATTACGCAGGTAAGGGATAGCACGCAACCAGCCGAACTGCAAACGTGGCTTCCATCCGAACTTCCATTCATAAATGGGATTCAGCAAATAGTGTTCACTCATGGTGATCTGATATCCCTGCGAAAGACAGATCTTTTCAAATTGCTCGATGGATAAGCCGGTATCACGGATCTCCATCAGATCATTGACAGGCTCCTGCTTCCATTTCAATATGGACCTGTATATAGGTCTTGGCAACAAGTGGATATACGGCAAGCGGGATACGCGTGAGCGACAGATCTGCTGATGTCCGCCAAAAGGCATCTGCCAGGGCGGAAAGCCGAAGAAGATCGATCCATCGGGCTTCAGGAATTTTTTCATCCAACCGATGAGCCGTGGTTGATCATGAATATGTTCGATCACATCTTTAAGCAAGATGATATCAAAAGCCCCCTGCAGATCATGTTCCAGATCCACTTCATAAATATCTTTTGAAACGATCCGTATCGTTCCTGTTGCGATAGGCGCCGCCAACAAGCGATTGGCATCCACCACTCGTGTAGCATCCAATTCTACGCCAACCCCTGTGCATCCTTTCTCCAGAAATGCTTTCAGTACGCCTCCTTCCCCGCATCCAATCTCCAACACGCGCATGCCAGTTCTCAATGCATGAGCGCGCTCAATGAACGGAATAACATACTTCCGGACATTGAGCCATTGTATCTCAAAGTATCGGTCTCTATCGTGATGGAATTCGAACAACTTAATTGATTTGTGTACTTAAGGTTCTAGTGTATCCAATTCTACTCGTAGATTGGAGATGATGAACTCCTGCCTGTCTTGTGTATTCTTCCCCATGTAGTATTCCAGCAGATGTTGGATGTGATCCCCTTGTTCCAACCGCATGAGTTGCTTGCGCATATCGGAACCGATGAATTGGGCGAACTCATCGGGGCTGATCTCTCCCAGTCCTTTGAAACGGGTCACCTCCGGCTTACTACCTAACTTATTCATGGCGGCCAGCTTCTCTGCCTCGCTGTAACAATAGATCGTCTCCTGTTTGTTCCGCACACGGAACAAGGGAGTCTCCAGTACATACACCTTCTCATGCTTTACGAGATCAGGAAAGAATTGCAGAAAGAAAGTCATGAGCAGTAAACGAATGTGCATACCATCCACGTCAGCATCGGTAGCAATCACGACGTTGTTGTAGCGGAGGCCCTCCAATCCTTCTTCGATATTAAGGGCATGTTGAAGGAGATTGAACTCTTCATTTTCATAGACCACTTTTTTGGTCAGTCCGAAACAGTTCAAGGGCTTACCGCGCAGACTGAATACCGCTTGTATTTCCACGTTTCTGGCCTTGGTGATAGAGCCACTGGCACTGTCCCCTTCCGTGATAAAAATGGTCGTCTCTTGCTGCTTTGAAACATATTCCTCCTTTCCGCGGGCAGGTGGCTCTTCATTCAGGTGAAAACGACAGTCGCGGAGTTTACGGTTGTGCAGGTTTGCCTTTTTCGCTCGTTCATTGGCCAGCTTCTTGATACCAGCCAGTTCCTTTCGTTCCCGTTCACTTTGCTCAATCCGTTTTTTTAGCGCATCCGCTACTGCAGGATTTTTGTGGAAATAGTTGTCCAGTTCTCGGGAAAAGAAATCACCCACAAACTGTTTCATGGTCGGCCCATCCGTATCCACATTCACGGATCCCAGTTTGGTCTTCGTTTGTGATTCAAACACCGGTTCTACCACCCGTACGGAAACCGCAGCCACGATACCGGTTCGGATATCCGAGGCATCATAATCCTTTTTGAAAAAATCACGGATGGTTTTAACGAAGGCCTCTCGGAAGGCCTGCTGATGCGTTCCACCTTGCGTGGTGTGTTGTCCGTTTACGAAACTGTAAATATCCTCGCCGTAATCGTTGTTGTGCGTGATGGCGACTTCGATATCATCACCTTTGAGATGAATGATTGGATAGCGGATCTCATCGGCGTTGGATTTCCGTTCCAATAGGTCTAGCAACCCATTCTTACTCTGGAATGATTTGCCGTTGAACTGAATTTTCAGTCCGGCGTTCAAAAAGCAATAATTCCAGATCTGGTTCTCGAGATATTCGGGGATGAACTTGTAATTACGGAAGATGGTTTCATCGGGGATGAAGACAACCTGGGTTCCGTTGGATTCAGACGACTTTGCTTCTTTATGTTCCTGTGTCAGCACCCCTTGATTGAATTCAGCGGTTTTTTCTTTTCCGTCGCGTACTGCAGTGACTTTAAAAAAGGAACTGAGGGCATTGACGGCTTTGGTACCAACACCATTCAATCCTACTGATTTTTGGAAGGCCTTACTGTCGTATTTGGCCCCTGTATTGATCTTACTAACGACATCCACCACTTTACCCAAGGGTATACCCCGACCATAATCTCGCACCGTGACCGTTTTGCCCTCAATAGAGATCTCAACTGTCTTCCCATGCCCCATGGTGAATTCGTCGATGCAGTTATCGACCACCTCTTTTACCAGTACGTAAATACCATCATCGGGCGAGGACCCATCACCGAGCTTTCCAATATACATGCCTGGGCGAAGCCGGATATGCTCTTTCCAGTCAAGTGACCGTATACTGTCCTCGGTATATTCAAAAAGATTATTTGAGTCTTTCGGATTGGCCATAGATTTTTGATTCTCAGCAGCTTGACAGATGATGAAGATCTTGCCACTGCAAGCGGACAAATATACCAATGGAAGGGCGGCTAAACCTGATCGGATTTATGCACAACTGGGGAAAAGAATGGGCACAATACTTATCACCCGCTTGGCTGACCAAAACTCGATACAATTCACATCAAGTACCTGAGATTTGTATCGGAACACGCACCTATGTACACCTATGGGTTAATGGAGGCTGGCAACTATTATTTGGTCCGAGAGTATGAACACGGACCTATCCAGCTATTTCAGGTTATGATGCATTCAGACAAGTGCTTTCTGTTCCAACGCTATGGCATTCCGATCGAGCTGGAATGGCGAATGTTGAACGACCCGTTACACGAAATCATCGAATGCCTATCGGAGGATCAGGTGAAACAATGGCAATATTGTTTCCGCAGTTATGAGGATGCCTATCTGCGTTCGGAGGACGCCGATGAGGAAGAGGATTAGAGGATCCTGAACCGGCGAAGCTCCTGCTTATCCTGTACCACGCCGGCCGCATTGAGCGCCTCGTAGAGGATAAGTCCGATACCCCTTGCATAGTAGGCCTTACCGAAGAAATCAATGGTATTGGTGATGTCTTGCCAAACGCCAGGTGTCACCTCCAGTTCCAGTTTCTCCTCCACGACGATCACATTGTTATAAGTAGTATTGCCAACTGAAGAGGTAACAGTGACGGGCACATCTTTTTGTAGGATCTTGTAGCTGAAACGAACATTTAGTGCAGTGCCTTGTGCAGTACCCGCATAGCCACTGGATTTCCAAATGGTATTTGCTGCTACATTGTCCTTGACCATGATGTATTGGCCCCATACCGGAGCATCATAGCCCAAGTAACCACCGGCATCGAACCACTCAAAATAATCACCTCCGTTACGGCGATAATACCCGGAGGAATCAAGCCCGGTTCCATCATTTCCCAAAAAGATCTGATAGGTGTTGCCCAACGCAGAGAGCGTACTGGGATTAACCACACGGTAGAGCGAATCGTTCGCCGCATCATTGAATTCATAACTCCAATTACTTCCGACACTGCGAGGAAAATAATCGTTGGGGAGTACTTGTACGGTGAACGTGCAACTGCTGCTACCGAATGTAACGGTATAGGTTTGATTGCCAGCTGTGGTGGGCGTACCGGAGCCGGCCAGATTGACCACCTGATTGTTGCCAACGGTCAGGTTGCCACTGGAACTAAAACTCATTCCGTTCACGGTGTTAGTACTGATGGTATAGGCACCGGCAGTCGTTACATTGACCGTCACTCCAACCGTATTGGAGCTTCCGGTAGCGGCCGACTCGACATAAAAACCATTTACAGTGATCGGCGAGCAGGTGCCGGGTGCACCTGCCAAGACGCCCACCGCAGCACCGCCTCCAGCGGGTGCTACATTCACAGCGAAATTGCAACTGTTATTCGGTGCGGCAAAAGTCACGGTATTGGCCCCTGAAGTGGCCGGCGTACCGCTACCTGTCATCGTAACATTCTGATTTCCGGTGGTCGTAAAGTTACCGGCTGAAGTAAAGGTCAACCCCCCACCGGTAGCCGTCAACGTATAGGCACCTATGGTAGTGACATTGACAGATACGGTCACAGTATTGGTAGCTGTGAGTGGCGCGTTTTGAGTGTAGGTTCCGTTTACAACCGCTGAGGCACAATTACTGGGAGTTCCTCCGGCCACCAGGGCATAAACGGCATTGGTACCACCGCCTCCACCGCCACCACTACCCTGTACGGCAACCTGAATATCACAGAACGTACTGTCGAAACTCACAATGAAATTGTTCACACCGGCTGAAAAGGGCGTGCCGTTACCTCGAAGTGTAACCGTGTTATTACCCAGGCTGGTAAAGGTACCGGTAGTACTGAAGAAATATCCGTTGATCGTATCGGTGGTGATTAAATAAGGTCCTTTTTTAGTCACGTTTACATCAAAAGTGATGGTATTGACGGAAGCGACTAACGCCGTTCCGGCTACATAGGTGCCGTTCACCGTCTTGGGGGTACAATCACCATTTACATCACTGAGAAGGGAACCTTCAGCCGGCGTATTGTCGCCTTCAAAACTGGTCTCTTTTTGACAGGAAAGGAAAAGGACCAAACAACTGATGGTCAGTAGGCTGAGGGAACGAAGCATGTGATTAAGATTAATGAGTAAAGTTACAGAAAAGGAATAAGCCGGCTCACAGTCCTAATTTTAGGGTATGTCTATACCTCATAACGTCTTTCCCCCTGTTTTGGTATGTATACTGATCGTGAACACGGCTCTTTGCCAAACACTCAACGAAATGAATAGTGGAACCACTGCACATATCAGAGGAATGTCTGCGGTCAGCGAGCGTTTGGTTTGGGCCAGCGGAACCGAAGGCCGCGTTGGTAAGTCAACCGACGGCGGAGAAACCTGGATCTGGAGACAGATCCCGGGATTTGAAAAGATCGACTTTCGGGATATTGAGGCTTTTGATGACAAAACTGCCCTGGTGATGGGTGTGGCCAGCCCGGGATATATTCTTCGAACGGCTGACGGTGGGAAGAACTGGACCATTGTCTATAAAAACGAAGACCCTCGCCTATTCATGGATGCTATGCACTTCTGGAATGACCGATCAGGGATGATCATCGGCGATCCGATCGATGGACGTTTTTTCATCCTTCGCAGCTTTGATGGCGGAAAGAAATGGCAAGAAATTCCTGTCAGAAACAGACCCGTTGCCGAGAATGGAGAAGCTTGTTTTGCTGCAAGCGGATCGAATATCACATCAATCAGTAGAAAGGAAGCCGTATTCGTGAGTGGCGGTATGCGTTCGAGATTTTTCAAGCGCAATACCTCAACCACACTCCCCCTGCAGCAAGGATCGGAATCCACCGGCGCCAATGCTATCGGATCCGCGTGGGATAAAAAAGGGAAAAAGGCTCAACGCTTGATTGTCGTTGGGGGTGATTTTTCACATGACAAAAATGACATTGCTGTTTGTGCGATCAGCACCGACTTGGGGAAGAATTGGCAATTACCAAAAGAAGGCCCTAAAGGCTATAGAAGCGGCATCGCCTGGATCGAAGAAGGCCGATGGATCATTTGTGGAACTTCTGGGGTTGACATCAGTGAGGATGCTGGAATTTCTTGGCGATCGATCTCCCCCAAAGGGTATCATGTCTGTGTTCGGTCTAAAAAAGGAAAAACAATCTTTCTAGCTGGTCCGGGAGGGCGGATTGCCCGGTTGAACTGGTGAAAAAACAACTTTTTATATATTTATAAAAACATCAGAAGATGTCAGACCATCCGCACCGATCCAAATATGAACTCCAACTGATCCTTGGGTTTCTTTTACTGTTTGCCTTCACAGCACTGGTATTCTTCAGCATTTTTGAAGTACAGCGGATCGGAACTTGGTATTTTATGGCGGCTGTGGGCGGAGGGATTCTTTGCGGTGCGGCCTATTTCATTTCTTCTGCAACTGTACACAAAGTCAAATCGGACTTGAGCCGTAAAAACCGTCGGAAAGAAATTCAAGAAAATTTCACCAACGACAGATAAGCCCGCTGCTCAGCTGGTAGATGTTTTCGCGGTGATCGCGTTGACTATGGGATCATCAATTGGCAGACTGCAGACTTCTGAAGTCTACACTGACCAACTTACTTACGCCAGGCTCCTGCATCGTAACACCATAGATCACGTCTACAGCACTCATGGTCATCTTGTTGTGCGTGACAATGATGAACTGTGAGTTTTCACTGAACTGACGGATCATGTTGGTGAACTTGCCAACGTTTGCATCGTCGAGTGGTGCATCCACCTCATCGAGTATACAGAACGGAGCTGGCTTGATCAGGTAGATCGCAAAGAGCAAAGCCGTAGCGGTCAGTGTACGCTCTCCGCCGCTGAGCTGCGTCAGCGAACTAGGACGTTTTCCTTTAGGCTTGGCAATGACATCGATACCCGTTTCCGCCAGGTCTTCCGGATTTTCCAGAATCAGATCGCACTGATCGTCTTCCGTAAAGAGCGTCTTAAATACTTTTTGGAAATTTTCTCGTACCAGATTGAAGGTCTCCAAAAATTTCTGGTTGGCGGTTGCTTCCACTTCTTCGATTGTCTTTAACAGACTATCCTTTGCATCCACCAGGTCTGTTTTTTGTTCGACGATGAAATCGTATCGCTTTTTCATCTCCTGAAAAGCTTCAACGGCCATCGGGTTTACTTCACCAAGATTTTCCAATCGCTTCCGCATCCGGTCGGCCTTCTCCTGCAATTCCTCAAGCGTAACCTCCCCGGTTCGGTCCTGACCCAGAATATCTTCCAACTGAATCTTGAACTCCACATCCAGACGCTCTTTCATTCCAGCCAACTGAAGTTTCAGTTCATTGAGCTTATCCTTGATCGCGGTCAGCAGAAACTCTACCTGCTCGCGCTCTTTTACTTGATGACGTATGGCGCTCTCCTTCTCTTGAAGCTCATTACGATGCTTATAATACGCCTGATCGGTTTCATTGAGGGATTTCTCCGAGATCTCTTTGTCGCGTAGCTGCGCGGCCAGATTTTGTTCCATCTCCTGCAGTGCGGTACGGTTCTGGTTGATGGATTGATCCGTATCGGTGAGATGACTTTGATTGCTTTGGATCTGTTCTTGAAGCGAATTCCATTGGTTGGTGCGGAACTCCAACTCTTGCTTAAGTCCACTGATCTTGCTTTGATGGCGTGTGATCAGCAGTTTGAACTCATTGAAATCGTGTTGTGCCTGTGAAAAACGAGCTTCCTCTTCGCGGTGCGCTTGCTCCGCCACTTGCAGATCGGCGAGGTGCCGCTGAATAGCTTCTACAAAACCACTAAGCTGAATACGGACATCAGCAACCCCGGCCTGCGTTTGGATCAATTGATGTTGCAAATCTTCCAAACGGGTCGCACTTGACTGCTGCAACCCATGGATGTTTTCCAATTTATTTCGCAGCGCAAAACTCTGATTGGTAAGTGCCTGGATCGCGCGCTCTGCATCGCGTAGTGCAACTTCACGCATATCCTCATTGAAAGCGATCACTTCATTATGCTTGGCCTGCATACGAGCACGCAGATCTTCCACGATCTTGTCCTGGGCCTCGATCTGATTGTTTAGCTTCTCGAGGTTTTTGGCACGCCCGATCTTTTTACCCTCGATCATTCCTACACTGCCACCCGTAAGTGAATAACGACCCCGAACGTATTTTCCGGACTTCTCGATCACAACCGGAGCGGTAGCTTGAGCCAGGGCTTCTTCCGTTTCTGCGATGTATACTTGTCCGAGCAGGTGCTCAGCGAGCTTGCGGTATTTAGCATCTACCTCTACTACATCCATCGCCGCTACGAGTCCGGGTACCGCAGCTTGTCCCCCCTCTTGGTTTGATTGCGCCGCCAGTTTATCCAGCAAAAAGAAATTCGCCTTTCCTTTTCTGTTCGCATCCAGCAACTGTACTGCTTTCAACCCGGTGGCCAAGTCATCCACCACATAGTAACTCAGGAATGGCTCCAACACATTTTCCAATGCGGTGCGGTATTCTTCTCGTACATACAACACATCGGAGAGGATCGGTGCCTGATGATTCCAGGCCGGATTGTTGTGCAAAAACTTGACTGAATCCGGATAACCTTCCATGGAATCGATCATGCTTTTGAGCAGCTCGTATTCATTTCGCTTGGCATCGAGTTTGCGGGATTCATCCGCCAGTTCATTGCGTAATGCCTCGAGTACGGATTGCGTTTGTAGTATCTGTTCCTTCGTATTTGCCTGATGTTTTTGCAATTGCTCCAGATCCACCTTCTTGATGGCCAGGTCCTTCTCCGCTTGCTGATGGGCTTGTGTCAACTGCTGTTCATCTTGCTGACGTTGAGTCCGCTCGGTTTCAATCTGGTGGATCGCCCGCTGCAAGTTCTGTATCGATGTATCTGCAACAGCCACCTGCTTCTCCGCCTCAAATTGCTTGCGTTGCAATTCCTGATGTGCAGTACGGGATTGTTCCCACGCAGCCCGCTTGTCGGACAACGACTGACGTAATTGTTCAACAGCATCGGTGCGGACCTGGAGCTGTTGCTCCAACTCATGAAGCCCCTTCTCCTCCTCTTCGATCTGTTGCTTAGAGAACGCGATGCTTTCCTGTAAGCCGGTTAATTGTCCGGCCGCTTTTTGAAGAAAATCACTCAGACTGCCTTGCTTTTCCAACAAGTGTTCCAACCGCTGCTGCGCCAGACTCTTTTCTGATTCCAGTGTACGCAAATGCTGGATCTTCTCGTTGTAAACTTGTTGCAATTGTTGCAACTGACGCTCTTCCTCGATCAATTGCAACTTCTCTTTTTCCAGTTCCGCCTCTCGGGTACCGATAGCCGCTTCAATGGCAATCTTGCGATCGGACTCTACCTGCTGTTGCTGAGTCAGCTCCTGATAGGAAAGATTATACCCTTCCAAAGAAGCTTTCGCCAGTTCGATACTGGTTTCACGATATTCTTTCTTGATCTCGTGATACTTCTCTGCTTTTTTGGCTTGATTCTCCAGCGCCTTCAACTGGTTGTTGATCTCAAAGATCAGATCCTCGATACGAGCTAAATCCTGCTCCGTAGCCTCGAGTTTGTTGCGGGCTTCTTTTTTTCGGGTTTTGTAAATGGAGATGCCCGCCGCCTGCTCCAACATTTTACGACGGCTGTTATCCTTGTCCTTGATCAGATCATCCACCATATCGAGCGCTATGATCGCGTAACTGTCAGTGCTGATACCCGTATCCATGAACAGATTCTGAATATCCTTGAGGCGACATTGCACATCGTTCAACCGGTATTCACTCTCCCCACTTTTGTAAAAACGACGGGTGATGGTGACGGTACTGAATTCTGTCGGCAAGAGATTACGCGTGTTTTCGAAAGTCAAACTGACTTCTGCCAATCCGCTCGAGCTACGAGTTTTGGATCCGTTGAATACCAGACTTTCCAAGTTCTCGGAACGGAGCTGGCTGATCTTTTGTTCACCGATCACCCAACGGATGCTGTCCACAATGTTTGATTTTCCACATCCATTGGGACCCACGATACCGGTCACGTTTTCATCGAAGTGGACAATGGTCTTATCCGGAAAACTTTTGAACCCCTTGATCTCTAATGTTTTTAAACGCACGGCAATGATATTTTACGTCAGGACAGGCGGCGAATATACTGATGAAAAGACTCGAACGTATTTGCTGGGATTCAATGATTTATTCACAATCATGGGGATAAAATTGGAGTAAAAAAAGTCGTCCTCCGCAGGCCCGGACTCGCCAACACAAAATAAACGAACAGGTGTTCGGGAATTCTCACATTCCTTACCTTTACACGGCATGAAAAACATCAAGTTGATCGAGGTGCCCTCAGAGATCGGGGCCGGCACCCGGGGGGCGAGTCTGGGGATCGAGGCCATACGGATCGCGGCATTGGATTTCATGAGCAATTTCTTCGTCCATTTTCCCTCCGAGCGGGTCGAAACCGAAAATCGGCTTTTGTACGAGCCGATCGATTCGCCATACGCCAAGCGTATAAAGGGACTTAACACGCTATACGAACGGGTATCCAAGGCGGTTTCGGATACGGTGAAAAATCAGTTTTTCCCAGTTGTGATCAGTGGCGACCACAGTACGGCCGCTGCTACCATCGCCGGCCTGCGCATCGCCAAACCCAAGAGCAAGCTGGGGGTCGTCTGGATCGATGCCCATGCCGATCTGCATACACCCTTCACCACGCCCTCCGGGAACCTACACGGGATGCCGATGGCGATCTCGCTGGGCGAGGATAATTCCGATTGTGCCTCGCATGAGCCGGACGCTCAGACCTTGAAATATTGGGAAAACCTGAAACGGATCGGAAAGATCCACCCAAAGGTCAAACCCGAAGATGTCATCTACATCGCGCTGCGGGACTATGAAAAAGAGGAGCGATACCTGATCGAAAAACTCGGGATAAAGGTCATCAGCATCAAAGAGATCCGCAGTAAAGGCGTGGAAAGCGTTGTCCGCTCTGCCCTTCGCTATCTATCCGATTGCACGGACATATACGTCTCATTCGATGTGGACAGCCTGGATGCCTCCATATCAAGGGGAACAGGGACACCTGTTTCGCACGGACTCAAAGAACGAGAGGCGGAAGATCTCATCAGCAAATTCATGATGAATCACAAGATCTGTTGTTTGGAGATCACGGAGGTGAATCCCACACTCGACCGTGAAAATCTGATGGCCGAGATCGCCTTCAACATCTTGCAACGATCGGTGAATATCCTGTTGATGAATTGATCAACGAGGAAAACATTGATTCAATCCCTCTTCGAATGAACAGGGACTGAATCCGATTGCCACTTTTGCTTTTTCGATGACAAATCCAGTTCGCGGCGGCCGCTTGGCGGGTTGTTGAAAAGTAGCCGCGGTTACCCGGTTGATCAGATCTGGATCTAAGCCCATATGCTTGGCCGTAGCTATAGCCATTTGATAAGGCGTCAGTGCCTCCTCCCCGCTTAAATGATAAAGTCCTTCTGTTTCAGTAACGATCAACTTTGCCACTCCTGCTGCCAGATCGCCGGCATAGGTCGGTGTACGGATCTGATCATCGACGACTGAGTACGTTTCACCACGCTGAAGTTTGTCCACCACAATGCTAATCAGATTGGCTGAACCGAGAACTGGCGGTCCGTACACAGAAACCGTGCGTGCGATGCACCATTTGTGCGGGTATTCCATGATCAACGCTTCAGCCCGCAGCTTCGTATGCCCGTAATAATTTACCGGCGCTGTTTCATCCGCCTCCCCATACATGCCCCTTTCGCCATCAAAAACAAAATCGGTTGAAATAAAACAAAAAAAACACCCCTGATCAGCAGCAGCTTCCAAGAGATGTTGAGTCGCAAAAACATTCACACGGTCGGCCAGCTCATGATCCAGTTCACACTGATCAGGTTTACTGATCGCAGCGGCATGCAAAATGGCGTCGGGCTTCTCCAGTTGGATACATGCCCGAACGGCATCACGATCCGTAATATCCAGCGTTTGATACGGGCATAGCCCCTCCCAGTCGATGTCATTCCGGCGCCTACCGGTTGCGATCGGCGACGCGCCGATCCGAAGCAACTGTTCGATCCAATGCCGACCGATAAATCCATTCGCACCAGTAACAAAAACTTTCATACCGCAAATCTACAAAACACGAACACGAACAATTGTGTGTGCTGTACACAAAGTCGAATTCAGTACCTTTGACAAGATTCAATATCATGCAGAATAAAATCAAACGGATCGGGGTAATGACCAGTGGCGGAGATGCTCCCGGCATGAATGCTGCGATACGCGCAGTGGTCCGAACCGCCCTTTACCATCAGATAGAAGTTTTTGGCATCATGCGCGGTTATCAGGGCATGATCGATGATGATATTTTTCAGATGGACAGTCGCTCGGTGGCGAACATCATCCAGCGTGGCGGCACCATCCTGAAAAGTGCTCGCTGCAAGGAGTTCATGGAACCGGCCGGTCGCAAAAAAGCCTACGACAACCTGCGAAAGCATGAGATCGACGGGCTGGTTATTATCGGTGGCGACGGCTCCTTCCGGGGTGCCTGTGTATTCAGTTCGGAATTCGACATTCCCTGTATCGGACTGGCCGGCACCATTGATAAAGACATTTCCGGCACCGACTTCACCATCGGATTTGACACGGCGGTGAATACGGCCGTAGATGCGATCGATAAGATCCGTGATACGATGGATGCGCATGACCGGATCTTCATCATTGAAGTGATGGGTCGGGATGCCGGTTACATCGCCTTGCATAGCGGCATCGCCACCGGCGCCGAAAATATTTTGATCCCTGAGCGGAAGACCGACATCAACAACATCATCCAATCGCTGCAGGAAAAAGAACGACGCAAGAAAATGGTGAACCTCATTGTGGTAGCCGAAGGCGATGATTTTGGAGGCGCAAATGAAGTTCAGAAAATCCTAGAGGAGAATTTACCCAAATCTGAAATTCGGGTCTGCATACTAGGGCACATTCAACGAGGTGGGTCACCCAGTTGCATGGATCGGGTGCTGGCAAGCCGAATGGGTTATCATGCCGTGGAGTGCCTCATCGAAGGAAGACACAATGTATTTGTCGGCATACAGAATAACAAAATGAATTACGTACCGCTGGAAACGGCAGTTAAGAACAAAGGCAAGATCGGCGAAGAATGGATGAAGATCGTCAAGATCCTGGCCAGCTAATTTTCAATTATGAACAAGATCAAAAAATACCTGCACGACGGTTACGATAACGAGGCAGGCAAACAACATGCATTCAAACGGACCAAGATCGTTGCGACGGTCGGCCCCTCCTGCGACTCCTACGAACAACTGCTGGAATTGGTACGTGCCGGCGTGAATGTATTTCGACTGAATTTTTCGCACGGCGGACATGAGGATAAAGCCCGTGTCATTAATTTCATCTGCGACATCAATAAAACTGAACCCTACAACATCGCCATACTCGCTGATCTACAGGGACCCAAATTGCGTGTGGGTGATCTGGAAGAGGGCAAGATGGAGCTGAAGGAAGGTGACGTACTCACCTTCACAAACGAAAAGCTGGTAGGAAACTTCGATCGCATTTATGTCTCTTACCCGAACCTGGCCACCGATGTGAAAGTTGGAGAGAAGATCCTGATCGATGACGGCAAACTAGAAGTGGTTGTTCAAGAGATTACAGCTTCAAAAGAAGTGAAAGTGCGGGTAACCTTACCCGGCACACTCCTCCCCAAAAAAGGAGTAAACCTGCCCGACACTGAGATTTCCTTACCCTCCTTGACTGAAAAGGACTTGGCCGATTTGGATTTCATTCTCACACACCCGATCGATTGGGTGGCGCTTTCTTTTGTGCGCAACCCGGAGGACATACGGGGATTGAAAAAAAGGATCCAGGATAGAGGACACAAAGCAAAAGTGATCGCGAAAATAGAAATGCCACAAGCCATCGCCAATCTTCGTGACATCATCATCGAAAGTGATGGCGTCATGATTGCACGCGGAGATCTCGGCGTGGAAATGCCGGTTGAAGCGGTACCCTTGATCCAAAAAGACATCATTAGCAAGTGTCTACACCGAGCCAAGCCCGTGATCGTTGCTACCCAGATGATGGAAAGCATGATCGATCGTACTAAACCGAATCGAAGCGAGATCACCGATGTGGCTAATGCGGTATTGGAAGGAACCGATGCCGTAATGCTGAGCGGAGAAACCGCTACCGGGAAATATCCCAGGCTGGTGGTGGAAACCATGAGCAAGATCATTCTGGAGATCGAATCGAAAGCCTACAAATACAACCGGGAAGATGAGCTGAAACCACAGGTACACTCCCCTTCCAAACTCAGCGATGCGATTTGTTATAACGCCTGCAAATTGGCGGAAGA
>CANGZN010000011.1 GCA_947458625.1 Chitinophagaceae bacterium | reverse complement strand
CATTTTCCGGCCGACCCATCCCAATTTGAATCGGCCGTCAAGCGCATCAAGTTTGAAGAACTCTTTGTAGCACAACTTCGAATGAACCTGCTTCGGTTGCAGCGACATCGCCATTCAAAAGGAATTGTATTCGATCGGGTGGGAGATGCATTCAACTCCTTTTACAAAGAACATCTCCCGTTTGAATTGACCGGAGCTCAGAAACGGGTGATCAAAGAGATCCGTACGGATATGGGAACGGGCCGGCAAATGAATCGTTTGTTACAAGGCGATGTGGGTAGCGGGAAAACCATGGTGGCTATACTGGTGATGTTGTTGGCGATCGATAACGATCACCAAGCCTGTTTGATGGCCCCGACGGAGATACTTTCGAGACAGCATTATGATACGATCCGGCCACTGCTCGAAAAGATCGGTATAAAGGTTGCTTTACTGACCGGCTCGGTGAAATCGGCCGAACGGAAAAAGATCCTAGCCGGTTTGCTTTCGGGAGAGATCTCCTTGTTGATCGGGACACATGCATTGATCGAGGAAGTCGTTCAATTCAAAAAGTTGGGGTTGGCCATCATCGATGAGCAACATCGTTTCGGCGTAGCACAACGGGCACAGTTGCAGAAGAAAGGACAACAGCCACCTCATGTACTGGTCATGACCGCTACGCCGATCCCTCGCACCTTAGCCATGACGGCCTATGGTGATCTGGATTATTCCGTGATCGATGAAATGCCCCCGGGTCGTCAACCGATCAAAACCGTACATCGGTTCGAGAACAAGCGGATACAGGTAATGGAATTCATACGATCCGAAATCGATAAAGGCAGACAGGTCTATATCATCTTTCCGCTGATTGAAGAAAGTGCCAAGCTTGACTATGAAAACCTGATGAAAGGATATGAGCAGGTAAAATCCTGGTATCCCGAACCCCGCTACTGGATCAGTATGGTACATGGCAAACAACCGGCAGATGTCAAAGAGACCAATATGCGTCGTTTCGTGGAAGGAGATACACAGATCATGGTATCCACTACGGTGATCGAAGTGGGCGTGAATGTTCCTAATGCCTCCGTGATGATGATCGAGAGTTCGGAAAAGTTCGGCCTTTCGCAACTGCATCAGTTACGCGGCCGGGTGGGCAGGGGCTCTGAACAGAGTTATTGCATTTTGATGACCGGTGCGAAACTGAGTACAGATGCCAGGGAGCGGATGTCGATCATGACAGCCACCAATAATGGCTTCGAGATCGCCGAAAAAGACCTGGAATTGAGGGGGCCGGGAGACATTGAGGGCACCCGACAGAGCGGAGCCTTGAACCTGAAACTGGCGAATCTGCTACAGGATCGGGATATTCTCTTCAGTGCTCAGACCGCCGCGGCGGCGCTGGCGGAGCGTGATCCAGAGCTTGCCGATCCGGCCCACACAGGCTTACGTCTGTTCCTACAGCAGCGAGTGGGGCCCGTTCGCTGGAGTCGAATTGCCTAGACTGATGGCCGTCAACACTGACTTAACAGATTCTTACCAACTTTATCTGCCCTTTTTCGTTTAATTTATACCGGATGCGCCATCAATACCTCCTCGGATGTTTTTTGTTTACGCTGCTCAAGTTAGCGGCTCAACCTGCGATCCCTTTTATCGAGAACAAGGGGCAGTGGGATGAGAAAGTTTTATATCGCGGTGAAGTCAGCAACGGATATGTTTATTTACGGAACGGGGGCATCACTCTTTTAAGGCACGATCCGAATGATCTTCAAAAACTAGCCGAACGTAAACATGGCATCGATGCGCAAGGTCGTTCGATACCCAAAAACACACCCCTCACGATCCGATCACATGCCTGGCATGTAGATTTTGTCGGTGCCGATAAAAACGCCTTCGTCAATGCTGAAAAGTCCTTGGCCGGGGTAACGAATTATTTCATCGGTACGGATGCCGCTCGTTGGGCCGGTGGCTGCCGCAGTTTTCAGGCGATCACCGTCAGCAATATTTATCCCAATATCGATCTCCGTTACTATACCGACCGAGGTATACTCAAATACGACCTGATCGTTCATCCCGGTGGCGATCCAAACCGGATCGAGCTTTCTTATGAGGGAGTGGACAAGCTTTCAATAAAAAACAAAGCGTTGTCTATTGAAACGTCTCTCGGCGAGTTCAAGGAGGGTATTCCGTATACCTATCAGGCCAGCGAAGCAGGCCGACAAACCATCGGATCCGCCTATGTTGTTGCCGGCAACCGGGTGCGGTTTCAGGTCAAGCAATTTGATCGTACGAAGCCGCTCATCATCGATCCATCGATTGTATTCTGTTCCTTTACGGGCGGTACTAATGATAACTGGGGATTCACTGCCACGTATGGTCCGGATGGTAGTTTTTTCGGTGGCGGTGTTGTGTTCGATACGGGAGGATCCTTTCCTACCTCACCAGGTGCCTATCAGACAACCTATGTGAGCAGTCCCTTTGAAATGTGCGTCATGAAGCTTACCCCTGATGGGTCGAACCGGGTTTATGCAACCTACATCGGGGGTAACGGAGAAGACCAGCCACATAGTCTGGTGGTTGACGGACAGGGCAATCTGTTTCTTGCAGGCCGTACCAACTCTTCAAACTATCCCGTGGTGAATAATGGCTCACTGGCGGGGAGTGGATTCGATATCGTGGTGACAAAACTGAATGCTGCCGGAACTGCTTTGCTGGGATCTCGTCGGATCGGTGGATCAGGTGATGATGGAGTGAACATCTCCACTGTCAGAGGCAGTAGCACGTCTCTGCAACGGAATTATGGGGATGATGGAAGAAGTGAGATCATTCTGGATGCTGTTGGTAATGCCTATGTGGCTTCTTGCACCCAGTCGAATAATTTTCCCGTGACGGCAGGGGCCTTTCAAACAAGTTTCGGCGGCGATACTCAAGACGGGATTGTGATGAAATGGTCGTCGAATCTTTCGGCTTTGCAATTCGCCAGTTACATCGGCGGAAACGGCAATGATGCAGCCTATGTATTATCATTGAATCCGCTCAACAACAATATATACGTCGGTGGCGGAACCGAGAGCACTAATTTGTTGCCGGGTACCCAGGCGGGAACAGTAGGAACTTCCCTGAGTGGAACCATTGATGGGTTCGTTGCCATTATCGCTAATGCCGGGAATGCCGTGGTGAAGAGCACCTATATCGGAACATCCGGTGTCGATCAGGTATTCGGTGTGCAATTCGATACGAAAGGGTTCCCGTATGTGATGGGTCAGACCACCGGAAGCTGGCCGATTCGGAATGCATTATTTAACAACCCAACAGGGAAGCAATTCATTGCCAAACTGCAACCTGACCTCTCTAATTATATTTATTCCACGGCCTTCGGTTCGGGTGCGGCTACGCCTAATATTTCGCCCATTGCGTTTTTGGTAGACAGATGCGAAAATGTTTACATATCCGGTTGGGGTGGTTTCTTTGTCAATACGAACGGATATAATAGTGCGGGTACGACCGGATTGCCTGTCACACCCAATGCATTCAAAACGACAACCGACGGCAAGGACCTTTATTTCATCGTCATCAAGCGAAATGCGGAGTCCTTGCTCTTTGCCAGTTTCTTCGGAGAGAATAACCGGGCCGGCGAAGGATGCGACCATGTCGATGGTGGCACCAGTCGATTCGATCGGGAGGGCGTTATCTATCAAGCGATCTGTGGAAATTGCAAGGCATTGAGTACGCCGCCGTTACCTACTTATCCGACGACGATCGGCGCTTGGTCTACCACAAACAATGCCACAGGTGGAGGACAGTGCAATCTGACCATGTTGAAGATCGATATGGACCTGGCCGGTATTCGTGCATCGGTTCAATCCAGCATCAATGGCGTACCTCGTGACACAGCGGGTTGTGTGCCACTCACGGTTGATTTTCGGGATACGATCGCGAACGGAGTATTTTATGAGTGGATCTTCGGCGATGGTTCGCCGCAGCTGGTCACGGCTACAGCAACTGCTTCTCATGAGTATCAGGCTGCTGGTTTATATAACGTGATGCTGGTGGCGGTCGATTCGTCCAGTTGTAATATCCGCGATACGGCCCGGATGCAGATACGCGTCAGTGACCTGAAAGCAACGGTGGGTTATCAGCCGATCAAGCTGCCTCCTTGTACTCAATTCAATTATCGATTCGATAATACCTCTGTTCCGCCGGCACCCAGGCCGTTCACCGGTCAGTCGTTTGTGTGGGATTTCGGGGATGGTTCACCTCGTGTTACAGCTGGCAGTGCACCCGTCTTCCATAATTTTCCGGGCCCAGGCACGTACAATGTGAAATTGATCCTTGTCGATACGACTTATTGTAATGGTCCCGATTCGTTGGTGGTACCCATCAGTGTAGCGACCAATGTGAAAGCCTCGTTTTCGACACCATTGGAAGGATGTCGACCTTACAATGCCGTATTCACGGATAATTCAATTTCTGCCCAGAGTTATTTCTGGGATTTTGGCGATGGTTCAACCTCTACACAATCCAGCCCCACTCATTTGTATAACAATCCCGGTCTGTATAATGTAGTGCTGATCACTACCAATCAGAATACCTGCAACGGAACAGATACCGCCCGATTCACCATCCGAGTATTGGATGCACCTACGGCTGCGTTTACCTTTACGCCTTTGCAGCCGCTGGCGAATTCACCTACCACCTTTACGAACACTTCCAGTATCGATGCGGTCCGATTCCGCTGGGATTTTGGGGATGGTGATTCGTTGTTGACGGCTTCGAGAGCGCCGGTGACGCATCAGTATCGTGCCACAGGTCAGTTCCAGGCCTGTCTGACCGCATACAATTCTTTGGGTTGTCCGCGACAAATTTGTCAGCCGGTACAGGCATTGGTCATACCGGCCATCGATGTGCCCAATGCGTTCACACCCATGACAAGTGATGCGAACAGCATCCTGTATGTAAGAGGATACGGTATTTCACAATTGAAATTCACGATTTGGAACCGATGGGGGCAAAAAGTATTTGAGACCAACGATCCGAACATCGGATGGAACGGAAATTTCAAAGGTGTAATGCAACCGATGGATGTTTATGTATACACACTCAGCGCCACCTTCTTTGATGGCGTGGAAGTCAATAAAAAAGGAGACATCACGCTGATCCGATGATGCGGTTCTTACGATATGAGATTCTTTCCATGCTGTTCGTTTGCATTTCTGCAAGTATGAACGCACAGGATCTGCATTTTTCACAATTCATGAACAGTCCGCTGCTCACCAATCCGGCGAATGCGGGTTTCATTCCGGATGGTGACTATCGAATGGGCGCACAATACAGAAATCAGTGGTCATCGGTAACCGCTTTCCCATACAAAACCATGAGTCTGTTTGGGGATATGCAGGTCATGCCGGATCCCGACGCGAACGGATGGATCGGGTTGGGTGGTTTGTTGTTGAGGGATGTGGCGGGAGCAGGTGTGCTCACGTCCACCAAGGCATATGGCGCGGTTGCGTATCATCAGATGCTTGGGGAAGGAAGTTTGTTGAGTTTAGGTTTCAATGTGGGGTGGTCTAATAAACAGATCAATACGCAAGGGCTCAGCTTTCCCAGTCAGTGGAACGGACAATTTTTCGATGTACATCAAACTGGGGCACCGGTATTGCTGACCAATCAATCCAATTATCTCGACTTGCAGACCGGATTGAATTATGCTTATTTCCCGAACGACCGAGTCTGGCTGAATGGCGGGGTCTCTGTGATGCACGTGAACCGACCTCGTGAAAGTTTTTTTGCTTCCACGGGTGGAGTCGATAATCGGTTGAGTGTTCGATACAATGGTTTTTTCAATAGTAGCTTCAAGTTGAACGATCGGGTGATCCTGAGTCCATCTGCTTATTACACGCTTCAGGCACGGTCTTCCCAAATCATGGGAAGCCTGATCGGTCGGTATAATGCCAGTGGGGATGGAGCCACTGAAGTCTTGGCCGGTATCGGTTATCGTCACCGCGAATCCATCATTCCAATAGTAGGGATCGGTTTAAATGAGCTGGTTTTCACGTTCTCTTACGATGTTACGCTGTCAGGCTTGAATGCTTTCAACGGCGCCAGAGGCGCTTTTGAACTTTCATTGATCAAGCAAGGTCGACGGGATCGCTATCGAGGCAACGGCCGTGAATCCATGTGTCCTTCTTTTCGCTATTGATCTGTCTCGGAATTCCCTTCAGATTGCCGATTTTTGCATCGACTTATCACCTCCCCAACATGGCATATAAAATGGTTAGGTCTGAGGACCTGGATTTCTTTCGCTCCGTAATCGGTGCCGAATTTGTACTGGTTGATGAAGAATCGCTGCAGCGATATGGTCGGGATGAAACAGAGAATTTGTTATTCCCGCCGGAAGTTGTACTTAAACCAACCGATACGCAAGCCATACAATCCATCCTGAAATATTGTAATCAGCAACATATACCTGTCACCGCCCGGGGGGCCGGTACTGGTCTTAGTGGAGGCGCATTGCCGCATTTGGGAGGCGTTTCCCTATCGACGGAGCGAATGAATCGGATCGTGGAGATCGATGAACGAAATCTGCAAGTGACAGTTGAACCCGGTGTGATCACCGAGGTGTTGCAAAATGCCGTGAAAGAAAAAGGATTGTTTTATCCGCCTGACCCGAGCAGCCGCGGTTCTTGTTTCATCGGAGGAAATATTGCGGAAAACAGTGGCGGACCGAAAGCGGTCAAATACGGTGTCGTGAAAGATTATGTGCTCAACCTGGAAGTGGTCTTGGCCAGCGGAGAGGTGATCTGGACAGGGGCGAACGTATTGAAGAATTCTACCGGATATAATCTGACGCAGCTGATGGTTGGAAGCGAGGGAACGCTGGGTATTGTGACGAAGATCGTTTTGAAATTGATCCCGTTTCCGAAGCATGATCTTTTGATGTTGGTGCCATTCCGAAATCTGGAGCAGGCTGGAGAAGCCGTCAGTGCCATCTTTCGAGCCGGATTTGTTCCCAGTGCACTCGAGTTGATGGAGATCAATGCATTGAAGATCGTGAGCAAGATGGTGCCCGATGCAATCGTGCCGATCACCGACGATACTGCTGCGCACCTGATCATTGAAGTGGATGGGAATAACCTTGATGTGTTGATGCAGGAGATGGAATCCATCGGTGCGTTGCTCATGCAATATGATATCGGGGAGATCTATTTTGCCGATGATGCTCAACAGAAAGCCGCTCTTTGGAAACTTCGCCGGCGGGTAGCTGAGGCTGTTAAATTGGTTGGCTATACGATCGAAGAAGATACGGTGGTGCCAAGGGCGGAGCTACCGGCATTGATCCGGGGGGTGAAGGAGCTTGGGGCGGAACACGGATTTGAGGTGGTTTGCTATGGGCATGCCGGCGATGGCAATCTGCATATTCGTATCCATCATCCGGGTGTTCCCAACAGTTATGGACATGCCGGCGTACAAACGATCCTCCGCGATCTTTTCAAATTGGTACATGGCCTGGGCGGTACGATCAGTGGGGAGCATGGGGTCGGGCTCATCCAAAAAGATTTCATGGATATTGTTTTTTCTCCGGTAAACCTGGATCTGATGCGATCTGTCAAACAGGCCTTCGATCCAAACCAAATTCTGAATCCGGGGAAGATCCTTCCAACAGCTTCCTCAACGTAAAATCTTTGTTATGCGTTCCCTCTTGCTTTTTCTTTTGACAGTCCTGATGAGCTTCTGCTCTCTGGCTCAATTTCGTAATGATGCTGATGACGAGAAGAGGCCATTTCAGGAAAATCTGTTCACCGGTGGAAGTGTTTCCTTTTCTTTTTTTGGAAACACGTTTTTGGTGGGAGGGTCTCCTGTATTGGGTTATAGCTTGACGAACTGGCTGGATGCCGGTGTTGTAGTCAACGCGACGTATACCAGTTATCGCGATTACAATGGGGTGTTGAACGACAAGCTTCGTCAGACGCTTTTCGGTGGCGGGGGATTTGCCCGGCTATATCCCGTCCGTTTTCTTTTTGTACAGGGACAAGTAGAGCGCAATGCGATTCAACAGACATTTATTCCGGTGGCAGGTGTCAAGGAAAAAATTTCAGTGGGCGCCTCCAGCACGTTGATCGGAGGGGGATATACCTCGGGTCGCCAAGGTCGGGGTGGTCGACCGTTTTACTACCTCGCGGTCATGTTCGATGTGGGAGGTGATATCAACTCGCCCTATACAGATGCCTACGGCCGAATCATTCCGATTGTTCGTGGCGGATTGCAGATCCCGCTCTTTCAGGGCAACTCCTCCCGCTGAGTCAGCCACTTGATCATTTCTTCAGGGGTGTTTCGTACGTAAATCTTCTCATACGCCCCTTCATAAAGAAACCCGGTTTTTTTCATGTATGTAAGGTGATTCAGCAGGTGATCGTAAAATCCATTCGTATTCAGAATGCCGATCAGCTTGTCGTGTATGGTAAGCTGATTCCAGGTCAACACCTCAAACAGTTCGTCTAGTGTTCCGAATCCGCCCGGCAATATGATCGCCGCATCACATCGGGCGTAAATCATTTTCTTGCGCTCGTGCATGTCGTCACAAATGATCAATTCGGTCAGTTTTCGATGCGCCACTTCCCACTCTACCATGAGCTTGGGTAAAATGCCGATGACGGTTCCTTGTTTGTGCAGTGCGCCATCGGCTACACTACCCATCAACCCGGCACTACCGCCACCATATACTACCTTGATGCCGTTTTCAGCGAGCTGTTCACCCAATCGTCGGGCGTCATTCACAAAGTCCGGATCGTTTCCATTCTTAGAGCCGCAAAAGGCGGCGACCGATCGTATTTCCATGGATAAAAAGTAGTGGTTTTTTGGCTACCTTCAAACTTTCACCTTTATGACACCCATCATCCTTTTCTCCTTCGTGATCGGCTACTTCCTATTGCTATTGGGCGTGGCCTGGTATACATCCCGCAACGCTGATAATGAGTCGTTCTTCATTGGAAATCGAAATAGCAATTGGGCGCTGGTTGCATTCGGTATGATCGGCACGTCCCTTTCAGGGGTCACGTTCGTCAGTGTGCCGGGCGATGTAGGAAAGGGCAACTTTCATTATTTCCAGCTCGTATTAGGTTACTTACTTGGCTATATCGTAGTCGCTTTTGTGCTGTTGCCTCTTTACTATCGGTTGAATCTGACAAGTATCTACACGTATCTCTCGCAGCGTTTCGGTCGAGCGGCCCACCGAACCGGGGCCTCTTATTTTTTACTCTCGCGCACGGTAGGGGCCACCGCCCGCTTGTTTCTGGTGGTGAACATTCTGCAACTTTTCATTTTGGATCGTTTAGGTGTTCCTTTTTGGCTCACCGCGTTGGTGATCTTGCTGCTCATCATGTTGTATACCATTGAGGGGGGTGTAAAGACGATTGTGTTCACCGACACCCTGCAAACATCCGGTATGTTGATCGGACTGATCGTCTGCCTGATCGTGCTCTTGCAAACCATGGAGCTTGATCTTTCTTCGGCCTGGTCGGCGCTGGGCGAAAAGGGATATACCCGCATCTTCAACTGGGACATTCAGCACCCCGGCTATTTCTGGAAACAATTTTTGGGTGGAATGTTTATCACCATCACGATGACCGGGCTCGATCAGGAGATGATGCAGAAGAATATCAGTGTCCGCACGCTTGGAGCTTCTCAAAAGAATATGATGACCATGAGTAGCGTTCTCGTTTTGGTCAATCTGTTGTTTTTGATGCTGGGGGGTGTGTTGTACCTGTATGCGGCACAGCATCCCGTTTTATTGAATGGCGTTCCTGCTTCCGGTGATGATCTGTTCCCGGCCCTGGCACTGGGAGATGCCTTTTCCGGAACCATCGGTGTAATTTTCATCATCGCCTTGATCTCTGCTCTTTTTCCAAGTGTGGATGGGGCGATCACCTCGCTGACTTCCAGTTTCTGTATCGATCTGTTGGGTTTTCGGGAGTCGACTCGCAGCGAATCGGAGAAAAAGCGCATTCGACTGCTGGTCCATGTTTCCTTTGCCGTTTTATTTTTTGGAATGGTCATGCTCTTCAAGGCCATCAACGACAAATCGATCATTCAATTCATCATCAAATTTGCAGGCATTACATACGGACCGCTATTGGGCTTGTTCGCATTCGGCATGCTGACGAGCCGCTCCTTATGCAACCGCTGGGTGCCGTGGGTGGCTTCATTAGGCCCACTGCTGACATTCGGATTGGACCTGCTCTCCAACCCGGCCTACTACGAAGGGAAACTGGGCATTCAACTGGGATTGCACGATTGGTCGGTAGCGGTGTTTCATGGATATAAGATCGGACCGGAGTTGATCGTGATCAACGGTTTGCTGACGTTTATGGGTTTGTGGACGATATCAAAAAAGAAGTAAGCGAAGCTGCTCTATGGAGACATTGATACCGGAGGCGCTGCAGGCATACATGGACCGTTTGGTGAGTCCGCTTCCGGATCTATTGCAGGAGATCGAGACGCACACGCGCATTCATCATCCGGAAGCGCACATGTTAAGTGGTGCGCAGCAAGGTCAGTTTCTTTCTATGATCAGTCAAATGATCCGTCCCCGTCGAATACTAGAGATCGGTACGTTCACCGGATACAGCGCACTTTGCCTGGCTAGCGGATTGACCGAGTACGGCCAGCTCTATACCATTGAGGCAAGGGAGGCAGATGCCGGTTTGGCGCAATCATTTTTCAATAGGTCTTCCTTCCGTGATCAGATCCGGCTGTTGATCGGGGATGCGCGCGCGATATTGCCTTCATTGAATGAATGCTGGGATCTGGTCTTCCTGGATGCGGACAAGACATCCTACATCGAGTATTTTAACACCTTACTTCCTAAGGTGCGACCAAACGGGTTTATCTTAGCGGATAACATCTTTTTCCATGGGCAGGTACTGGCCGATCCGGTGAAAGGAAAGAATGCAAAGGCTATGCTAGATTTTGCCAAGCATGTTCGGGATTGTGATCAGGTTGAACAGGTTCCGGTACCCTTGCGTGATGGCTTGATGTTGATCCGAAAAAAATGATTGCAACACGATCCAGAACGATTCTTTTTTTAGGGCTTTTATGCCTGTGTGTTACATATGCTGCGGCACAGCCGGCTGAGAAGCCAAACCCTCGTGTGATGGATTACATCGTACGGTTCAGTTCTATTGCTATCGAGGAAATGCAGCGTAGTGGTATTCCAGCCTCCATCACCTTGGCACAGGGGATCTATGAGTCAGGTGCTGGAAGCAGTCGGTTAGCTGTTGAGGCAAATAATCATTTCGGTATCAAGTGCAAGAAAGAATGGACGGGTCCGTCGATCAGGCATACGGATGATCTGAAAAATGAATGCTTCCGAAAATATGAGTCTGCGTTGGAGTCGTATCGCGATCATTCTGATTTTCTCCGAACAAGGCCGCATTACGCCTTTCTCTTCCAATTAGACCCTTCCGATTATAAGGGATGGGCTTATGGTTTGAAACGGGCAGGGTATGCTACTTCACCTCGATATCCAGAGGCTTTATTGCGACTGATCGAAACGTATAGCTTATATCAATATGATCAGGCGGCAGTGTCTGTCTCCGACGTCAATATAAACCATCCTTAAATAGCTCACCCATGAATCAGATACAGGTATTGGATAAGACCTTTGAGGTTTATTTGGATGCGGCCACCATACAAACCCGAGTACGTGAAATGGCGGAGCAGATCAGTAGTGATCTGAAAGGCGAGCGTCCGTTATTTCTGTCGATCCTGAATGGTTCGTTTTTATTCACGGCGGACCTGATCCGGAACCTCACCATCGATCCGGAGATTTCATTTATTAAGCTCGCTTCCTATAAAGGCATGCGTTCTACCGGTAGTATCACAACGGCGATCGGACTGGAGGTTGACCTTGCCGGTCGGGATGTGATCTTACTCGAGGATATTGTCGATACCGGAAATACGTTACATCAGTTTCTTCCTCATCTCCAGCAGCAGCAGCCGCGTTCCGTTCGTATCGCCACCTTATTGCACAAGTCAGAAGCGACGGTGCATCCATTGGTGTTGGACTATGTTGGTTTCGTTATACCGAATAAATTCGTGGTGGGCTATGGCTTGGATTATGATGGGTGGGGGCGTCAATATGATGCCATCTATCAACTGGCCAACCCATAGGCTGCTTTTTTCGTAACTTCTAGCGTTGATACGCACGATCATCATATGTACGTGGCTATTTCTAAGTGCCGGCTTGCAAGCGCAGCCATATCTTTTTCGTGGGGTTATCAAGGATGAACAGCAGGGGATCATCACCAACGCGCGGATCATTCAGCTGTCAACCGGACTGCTTTTTCGAACCAGTGAACAGGGAACCTTTTCGATCCCCTCTGTAGCACTGATCGATTCCTTTCAATTTTATCTCGATGGATTTTTGCCCTTGACGGCCCGGTGGGAATCCGATCAGTATGTTCAGGTCACATTGAAGCGTCCTGCAGAGATACGACCCAAATACTCCTTGTCCTCCCTGACACTGGGATGGAACCGACAGGAATCGCGTAATTGGCTCACGGGTAATGAAACTTATGCGGATCTGTTGGAGAACAGGTATGTGAATGCTTCGATGTATCCCAGCACGGGTCTTTCGCTGAATATCGACCGTGCTTCGTATAGCAACATTCGTCGTTTTATTCGTCAGCAGTCCCCCGTTCCGGCCGATGCTGTGCGTATCGAGGAGATGCTCAATTATTTCAATTTGGCTTATCAGGCGCCAGACAGCGCATCAGTATTCCAGTTGAAAAGTCGGTTGACAGATTGCCCCTGGAATGCACAACGTCGATTACTCTTTGTGCAAACCAACGCCCGCCAACTGAATTTGGATACGCTACCACCAGCCCATTTTACCTTTCTGATCGATGTATCCGCCTCGATGGATACGCCCAACCGATTGCCGCTGTTGCAATCAGCTTTTCGCAAATTGGTCGATCAACTCCGGGAGAAAGACTCGGTTGCCATTGTTACGTATGGTGGCATAACCGATGTAGTGCTGCACACGGTTTCCGGGAAGGAAAAAGATACGATCCGAAACGTGATCGATTCATTGGTTGCAGGTGGAGCCACCCCGGGAGAGTCCGGTGTGAAGCTGGCCTATTCAGTAGCTCGTCGGCATTTTATTCCCGGCGGGAATAATCGTGTCATTCTGGCAACGGATGGCGATTTTAATGTGGGACTGAAAACAGAGGATGAGCTGGAGGCGTTGATCACCCAGGAAAGTGAACGAGGCATTTATTTGACTTGCTTGGGGGTGGGTATGGGTAACTACAAGGATTCAAAGATCCAGACCTTGGCCAAGCGGGGGAATGGAAATTTTGCATACCTGGACGGATTTCAAGAGGCGGAAAAAGTACTATTCAAAGAGTTTGCACAGACATTGTATTCGGTTGCGGATGAAGCTACGCTCAGTGCTCAATTCAATCCCGATCGAGTATTGGAGTATCGATTGATCGGTTTCGATAACAAGATGGGTGCCTTCCGAGATTCCACCGCACGTTTGCAGGGAGGCGAAGTAGGTACGGGGCAAGCAGCCTGGGCTGTTTTTGAATTACGCATGCGGGATAATGATACATCCGGTGCTCCATTGGCGAAAATGCGCCTTGACTATCGTTTGCCGAACGACTCTATAAGGCAATTTCAAGAGGAGTGGATACGGCCATCCTGGGAAATGCTTTCTGGAGTAGATACGGCATACCGTTTCGTGACTTCACTTACCTGGTTCGGCTCGCTGCTTCGTCAGTCAGGCTATGTAGCTGATGAAGATTGGGAGGGGCTATTGAAATTTCTTCCTAACTCGATCGCCTGGTCCGATCCTTATCAACGAGAATTTCAACAGCTGGTGATGGCTGCAGATGTGATCTACCATCCAAAAAAGAAAAGAGGTAGGAAGGGGAGGAAGTAAGAAAGTAGAAAGTAGAAAGTTTAACGTAGAAAGTGTTAAACCATAAACCTTCTACCTTCTACCCTCAAGAGAAGATTTCTTTCACTTTATCAAAAAAGCTCTTGTCGTTTTTATCCGGGTTTGGTTTGAAGTTGGGGGATTGTCCCAGTTTTTCCAGCAGCGCTTTTTCTTCTGTATTGAGTTCTTGCGGTGTCCAGACACTTACTTGTACCAATTGATCTCCTTTTTCGTAGGAATTCACAGAGGGGAATCCTTTGCCTTTGAGTCGTAGGATCTTGCCACTCTGGGTTCCGGCCGGGATCTTGATCTTCGCTTTTCCGTCAATGGTTGGCACTTCCACTTGTGTTCCGAATACGGCATCCGGAAAGGAGAGGTGTAATTCATAGGCCACATTCAGGCCTTCCCGGTACAATTCTTTATGTGCTTCTTCTTCAATGAGAATGATCAGATCGCCGGGCATGCCTCCACGCTCACCGGCGTTTCCTTTGCCACTGACGTTAAGCTGCATGCCTTCTTGTACGCCGGCGGGTATATCGATGCTGACGGTTTCTTCACCGAACACGCGCCCTTCTCCTTTACAGCTTGAACATTTGGCGGTGATGGTTGATCCTTCTCCGTGACAGTTCGGACACGTGGTCACTGTCTGCATCTGTCCGAGGAATGTGTTCTGTACCCGACGAACCTGTCCGCTTCCGCCACAACTACCGCAGGTCTGCATACTGCCCTTGTCTTTTGCACCGCTACCCTCGCAAGTGGTGCAGGACACATGTTTCTTGACCTTTATATTTTTGGTGACACCCTTGGCGATCTCTTCGTAATTCAATTTGAGTTTCACCCGCAGGTTATTACCACGCACACCCCGGCTGCGCTGACCGGCCCGTCCGCCTCGTTGTCCGCCACCGAAAAAACTCCCGAAGAGATCGTCTCCGAAAATATCTCCGAACTGACTGAAGATATCCTCCATGTTCATGCCACCGCCACCGCCGTACCCACGACCTTGTCCGGATACACCGGCATGACCATAGCGATCGTACTGTGCTTTTTTATCGGCATCACTCAGTACTTCGTAGGCTTCCGCCGCCTCTTTGAATTTTTCCTCTGCGGCTTTATCGCCCGGGTTTCTGTCGGGGTGAAATTGCATGGCTACTTTTCGGTAGGCCTTTTTGATCTCATCCGCACTGGCTGTTTTAGCAACGCCCAATATTTCGTAGTAGTCTCTTTTGCTCATATCAATTTCCCACCACGACTTTAGCGTGGCGAATGATCTTATCGTTCAGGTAATATCCTTTCATGACTTCGTCCAGTACTTTTCCTTTCAGCTCCTCGGCAGGAGCCGGTATCTCGGTAATGGCTTCGTGCAGATCGGCATTGAATTCAGTGTGTTTGGTCTCCATCGTTTTCAATCCCCGCTGCTGAAGGGTGCTCCTGAGTTTGTTGAATACCAGCATAACTCCTTCTTTCAGGGCGGGATCGGCGTCCGGTTCTTCCAATTGTTTTTGGGCACGGTCGCAATCATCCAGTACGTCTAACAGAGACTGAATGACTTCCTTACCCGCCGTTTGGATCAATTCGACCCGCTCTTTCGCGTTGCGGCGTTTGAAATTATCAAACTCTGCCACGAGTCGAATGTGCTTGTCTTTCAGTTCCAACAGCTCGGCCGATTTCATCTCCAGTTCGCTGGGAGTAGAGGTTTCGGCAGCTTGTTCAGTTGTTTCGGTCTGCGGTTCTTCCGGCAGAATGTTCTCTTTGTTTTCCATATGCTTTCAGGTCGCAAAAATACCTTCAATTATGGCACCAGTGGTGGTAGGGTCGGACAAATCCGCCGCGGAAAAGACATTTTGTCTACCCGGGCAACCTCTTCGGGTTAACTTTGCCGCATGTTAACCGTCAAATTGCGCCGTAAAATTTCCCCCCGGGTGATTAATGGTCACCCTTGGGTGTTCGCCAATGAGATCGATACAGTCGATTCTGCAGCGCAGGATGGCGACGTAGTGACCTTGGTTAGTCATGACGGACGATTTGTAGGTCAGGGCTACTACAACAGCCAGTCTCAAATCCGGTTACGGCTGCTCACGCGCGACTCGAAAGCCGTCATCAATGAGGCGTATTTCCATGATCAGATCGCTCGTTGTTGGTCGTACCGCAAGCAATTAGGCTATACCGAAAACTGCCGACTCGTTTTTGGAGAGGCCGACGGAATTCCACAACTGATCATCGATAAATTCAATGATCATTTTGTTATACAAACCCTTGCCTTAGGAATCGACCGATGGAAACCGGCTATAGTTGCCGCACTCGAAAAGATCTTTCAACCCAAGGGCATCTATGAGCGAAATGATGTGCCGGTTCGTGAGCTGGAAGGTCTTTCTCAACAAAAGGGATTCCTGTCCGCCCCCTTCGATACTAGCATTCAGATTCAGGAGAATGGATTGACCTTTCATGTGGATCTGGATAAAGGGCAGAAGACCGGCTATTTTCTGGATCAACAGGATAATAGAAGAGCCATCCAACACATTGTTCGTGATGCCGAGGTGTTAGGGGCCTTCACGTATACCGGAACCTTTGAAGTGCATGCGGCGCATTATGGTGCCCGCTCTGTATTGGGTTTGGATATATCTGCTTCGGCCGTAGAGATGGCCAATGCGAATGCCGCCCTGAACGGTTTGGCGGACCGTTGTCGATTTGAAACAGCCAATGCATTCGATGTGTTGAAGTCCTGGGGCAAAGAGGGAAAGTCTTACGATGTGGTGATGTTGGATCCGCCCGCCTTTACCAAGAGCCGCGAAACCATTCAAAAAGCGATCACCGGATATAAGGAAATCAATCTGCGAGGGATGAAATTGGTTCGACCCGGTGGTTTCTTAGTAACCTCCTCTTGTACCAATCTGATCCAACCCGAATTGTTTTTGCAAATCATTGAAATGGCGGCTAAGGATGCAAGACGAAAGATCCGACAAGTGACCTACCAGACACAATCGGCAGATCATCCGATCGTATGGGGGCAAGAAAACACCCAATACCTGAAATTCCTGATCGTACAGGTACAATAAACGCGGGAATTATTTGGATACCTGAAATGTGGCACCGCCAAGATATGTGCCAGTGCTACTGAACATCCTGAATACATAGATGCCCGGCACGTAATTCGACACATTGATACGAAGGGGGGCGTTGCTGATGGACGTTGAAATCATCTGCTTTCCGGTGATCCCATTTACGATCACTATGCTCGCAGGATTCAGTTGTTCATTCCATTCAACTTGCAGGGACGTGGTAGCAGGATTGGGAAACAATCGAACCTTGGGTCCATCACTCATTGGGAGCGTACCACGAGTTGATTGGGCATTCAGCACCAAGCCAGCACTGAGGCAGAAGAATGATATGAGTAAAAACTTTCGCAACGTATCAAAGCTAGATTTATTTTCTCATAAAAAAAATACCGGCGAAATGACGCCGGTATGCAGAAGTAAATATCTTATGATGATGATTATCAACTAGTTATTTGAGTCCAGCTAAGATTTCCTGGATTTTTTGAAAATCGGGTAAGTTGCCTGGGTTGTCCAGAACCTCAGCGTATTGGACGATGCCTTGAGCGTCGATGACAAAAGCACTGCGTTTGGAAACACCTTTCATATCAAGGATCCATTCAGCGTATAGGCATCCATAGGCGGTCGAAACCTCTTTATTGAAATCACTGAGCAAAGGGAAGTTCAGGTTCTCGGTTTCCTTGAATTTGGCCAGCGTAAATACGGAGTCGACAGAAATACCGAGTACGGTGGCGTTGGCTTGTTCATACAGAGACATGTTATCTCTGGCCGTGCATACCTGTTGGGTACATACGCCGGTAAAGGCTTGGGGGAAAAACATAAGCAGCACGTTCTTGCCTCGCAATTCACTCAGGGTAGTCTTGTTCTTGTTACTGTCGAACAGGGAGAAATCAGGCGCGGGTTGTCCGATTTGTAAAGCCATGGTTTAATTTTTTTTTATAACGAATTAAATAATGGAAGGTTCGATTGAATGGTCAGAACCGCGGGCAACGGGCATCCGATACGGTATTCGGTTTGTACCAACGATAGACAAGCCCGGCTTCAAAACCGCCTCGGCCCTGATTGAATGGTGTCAAGTTAGAGATCGTAACATCATAGCTGAAGGAGGCGGTGACATTTCCAATGTCCAGTTTGATCACGGGAATCAAAGCTTCATTTATGCGTAAAAAGGCACCGGCTTGTATCGTATGAGTGGATTGTTCCGGATCTGTTCCCAGCCGGATCCCATAAAGGGCGCCTGCAACAGTTTGTTCAAAGGTTCCTTGCCGGCTATGATCGGCCAGAAGCGTCACGAATGCCTGTTCATTGAGACTCCATTTCATCCCAGCGGAAAGTACCCACTTGGCGTTGAGTTCGATGTTCGCATTTCGATAGTAGTAAGATTGTTGTGGGCGATTGAAATGATGATAGGCGAGTCCGATATAGAAATTGTCAGCGGGATTATCTCGGATCTGTGCGTTGTAACTAAGTCCTACGCTGCCGTCGACATATCCGAAGGAAGTATTGGCAATGTTTTCACCGGTTCCGCCTGTTTCGTAGGTGGTGTTGGTGGTCATCTTTGTCGGGTCGAATCGTCTTTGCACCCATCCGCCCATGGCACCCAGAGATAGGTATCGATTCTTTTCTTGACTTAGTGATTTGTGATAGTTTATCGCCGGAAGGAACTGAGTGGTCGTCCAACCGATCGTACCGGCACGGTCGAAAAAACTCTGTATGCCCACCGTGAGGAAGTCATCTCCGCCGCCGATGGCGATCTTATTTTCCATGTTCAGGGAGCCTGTTCGGTAGGCGTTTGTTAAGGTGTTCCATTGATCTCTGTAGATCGCTTGGACTCTCCAATCCCCCTCGAACAAGCCGGCCAGGGAGGGATTTCGCAATAGCGGCGTTTCCCAGAACTGAGAGAAATGTATATCCTGGCTGCGTGAAGGGAATATGCCCATCATGAGAAACAAGAGTAGATATCCTATGGCTAATTTTTTTCTCATCGGATCAAGGCAATGTTTCCGGTTAGTGTCAGCAATGTTCCGTTTTCACAGAATACTTCTGCTGTATAAATGTATGTTTCTGCCTGTGGTGCCTGTCCGAGATATTTACCATCCCAACCTTGAGTGGGGTCATTGGCAGGGAAATGTTGTTTCTGAAAAACAACTTGGCCCCATCGGTTAACGATCTGTAGTGATTTGATCCGGTCTAAACCGCGTCCTCTTGGGTAATAAACATCATTGCTTCCGTCTCCGTTCGGCGAAAACGTATTTGGGAAGAATACATTGCTTTCCTGACAAAAAACCAATACCATGACCTGTGCCTGGTTGCGGCAACCGTTCACGTCCTGCACTTGTACCAGATAGCGGGTATCATCTCGTGGAGAAACGTCAGGGCGAGGACATTGTGTACAACTGAGTCCGGCCGGAGGGGACCAAGACCATTGATTCACATTCGGAGAATAGGTAGCCGGAATGGTAACCGGGAATCCGTTGCGAACGGTCATTTGCAATGGAATATTGATCGTCGGTAGCGGATCGATGCGGAGCGGATGATTCACGGTGTCTTTACATCCACTGCTGTTGGTGGCGATGACCTGTATCTGGAAGCTGCCGGAGGTGTTGTATGTCTGCGACCCGGGGTTGATGTTATTGGCACTTCCGCCGTTAGGAAAATTCCATTGCCAATTCACTGCGGACGTATCTGGTACTATGAAGCTTCCTGTATGTTGGAGTGAACTGAAAATACAGGCTTGCGTAGGGCCGGTTACACGAATGTGCGGACGCTCCACGATCTTGATCAGGTTCGTTTTGATGATGGTGTCTCTACAGGCGTTTTGTGAACTGACGATCATCTGAACGGTATAATTACCGGCTGCAGTGTAGGTATGTGTGGGGTTAGGCTGTGTAGACGTTCCGCCATCTCCGAACTGCCACTGGTATTGGAGGGGGGCATTGTTCGAAACAGTTGAGTCACTGAAACGGATTTGTCCGCCATCACATAGAAAAGAAAGATTCGATCCGAAATTGGCATCCACTCCGCGGATATGGATACGTTCGGCCCCCATTACCGGGATTCGACAACCGGCAGAGTCAATCGCGATCACCGAGGGATAAAAATCCCCCATGTTATTATAGGTGTGCTGATAGGTGGACGTGTTCGTGATCGTCGTTCCGTCCCCCAGATCCCAGAAATAACTCTGCATCGGTCCGTTGGTTTGAACGGATAGCTGAGTCGTGTAGGGCTTACAGGCCATCGCTGGCGGATAGATCAAACGGGTTCCAACCGTATCATAAACACGGATGATTTGTTCCACTGAGTCGGTACAGCCACCTGGGCTGGTCACAATTAGTTTTACAGGAAACGTACCTACGTTATTGAAGAAATAAACCGGATTTGTCTGTGAACTGGTGCCTTCGCCCGGCCCGAAACTCCAATGGCTTTGGTTGAAATAGGTGGATGTGTTGGTGAACTGGACTCGGAAGGGAGTGCAAGAACTGCTGGTCAGGTCTTTTGTAAAAGCCGCAATGGGGGTGTCAATGCGAATGTATTGGTTGCGAATGAGTGAGTCGGCACAACCATAAATATCCTTTACCACCAGCTTTACGTTGTAACGACCGCTGGCGACGTAGGTATGAATAGGCTGCGATAAAATAGAGGTGTTACCATCGCCGAAAGTCCACGCATACGTTAATCCGGCCGGAGAAGAATTGTTCGTGAATCGAACGGTCGCTCCCGGGCAGCTCAAGGTATCGGCTGTTGCAAAGGAAGGAACCGGATCTGTTGAATGTATTTGATTCGGTTTAGTGATACTGTCTTTACAGCCGTATGCATCCGTGATCACCAGCTTTACAGCAAAATCGCCAACGGTATTGTAGGTGTGTTGGAACGGTGGGTTGTTGTAATTCTGTACGGATCCGTCGCCATAATGCCATTGCCATTGAGTGATCGCCTGGTTGTTGTATGTGGAGGATTGATCAATGAAGGTGGTGGTGAATCCTTTGCAGCCGGCCGTATCAAGTGCAGAGAATCGGGCTGTTGGACCGTTCACTCGAATGTAATTGTTGGCGATGGCTGTATCCTTACATCCATTCAGATCGGTGGTGACGAGCTGAATGGTATACAAACCGTTTGTAGTATATATGTGTTGGATCGAATCGATGGCAGTGGTTCCGGTCTGACCGTTGCCGAAATTCCAACTATAGTTGTTGATTAGCGCCGTGTTTACCTGTGTGGAATAAAAACGCACCGTTCCGATCTTACAAAGAGTCGTTTGGTTAGCTGCGATCACGGGATTCTCATCGATCAGTCGGATGTTTTTATATATCGTGTCGGCGCACGTACCGTTTTTAGCAATGAGTCGGATCGTGTAGGGCCCCAGCGCTGGAAAGATATGTGTGGGATTGGTGACTGTGGAAACCGGACTGCCATCGCCGAAATCCCACTCGCTACTGGTTACATCGATCGATTGGTTGGTGAAACTGAATGACAAACGGTTCGCACAGTTCGGCACGGGGGTGAAGCGGGCGATCGCGGGTAAAACTTTTACGTACCTGTTTTTGGTGGTGGTAACATCGCAGCCGTTGTTGTAGGCGGTCAGCCGTATCGTGAAGAAACCGGTATCGGTGTAGCGGTGGCTTGGATTTTTCAAGTTTGATCCAGTACCATCTCCAAATGTCCATATCCACTGATCGGCCTGTGGAGTCGTCAGGTCGGTGAATTGAACCGGTTGCGTACCGCAAACAGGAATGGGGGAGGCGCTGAAGTTGACAACAGGAACTGTTCCCACTTTCATCGCCTGTGTGACCTTCAAGGTGTCTTTACAGCCGGTACTGGTTGTAATGATCAATTGCACATCGTAAGTGCCTTGTGTGGTATATGTATGCGTGGGGTTGGGGAGATTTGATAGTGTTCCATCTCCGAGGTCCCATTGGTAAGTCAAGATGTTATCGATCGAGTTGATCGTGGCCGAGAAGTTTTTTGGAAAAGGCAAACATCCTTGAGCGGGGATGCCTGTGAGCTGGATTTGAGCCCTGCGGATATTGATGTAGTTAGGTCTGGTGATCGTGTCTTTACAGCCGAATTGGCTGGTGATGATCAGTCGAACCGTGAAAGAGCCATAGTTGGAGTAACTGTGTGTGGGGTTTTGAAGAGTCGAGCTATTTCCGTCTCCAAAATCCCACTCCCGAGCAACCGGATTGCCCACTGACAAGTCCTGAAAATTCACGAGTAAATTCGGTTCACATTTTGTTCGAACCGGAGCGGTGAAATCGGCTGTCGGTTTTGGTCTTACAAATAAAATGCGTACGGAGGAGTCAGTACAATTGGTGTACGTGTTGTAGACTTTTATGAGGTAGGCTCCTGTGGCAGTGTAGTTATGGGTCGGATTAATCGCAGTAGAGGTGTTGCCGTCTCCAAAGTTCCAGAGCGAGGAGATGGGCGCCGGCGTAGATGTATTTGTAAAGCTGGCAGCAGAACCGATACATACCTCATTGGGGGCATTGAATTGGGTGATGATCCCACCGATCGTAAGGGGCGCGCTACGAAACGTGTCCACACAACCCGCACTGCTGGTGGTGATCAGGGTAATGGTATAGGTCCCGTTTGTATTGAATGTGTGGGTGGGATTGGTGGCATTGGATGTGCCGCCATCTCCGAACAGCCAGTTGTAACTCAGTGTGCCCGGTCCGGTGGATGTGTTGGTGAAATTGATGGCAGCCGGAGCGGAGCAAACACTTGGTGAACTATTGGTGAAAGAAGCGTCTACGCCGGTAGTCACTGTGATATAATTCGGTTGGCTAATGGTACGTGAGCAGCCTTGGTCATTCGTGACTTTTAAGCTCACGGTGTATGTCCCTACGGTGGCAAAAGTGATCAGTGGATTTTGTTGGGTAGATGTTTGACCATTCCCAAAATCCCAAGACCAGGCAGTATTCACGGTGCCGGCAGCGGCTATGCTGGTGTCAGTGAATTGTATGGTCAGCGGGGTACATCCGTTTTGTACGTTGCTGCGAAAACCAACGGTCGGACTAGTATAAACATGGATGTACTGGGTACGGGTCAGGGAGTTGCTGCCACTGGCATTCGTCACCGTCAGTTTAACCGTGTAATTACCCGGATTCAGGTACGTGGCAATGGGGTTTGCCATAGTTGACGTATTCCCGTTTCCGAATTCCCAAAAATAGCTGGTAGGATTCCCTGTGGAGGTGCTTTGAAAATTTACGATCACGGGTGAACATCCGGATGTAAGGTTAGCGGTGAAATTAGCGACAGGTACCTGACCGAACAATTGGAGTGTCCAGATCAAAAAACCCGATAAAAGGGTGGCCCTAAGCCGGGGCGATTTATGTATGCCTGTTCTCAAAATGAACCGGATATTCCGGGTAGGATTTGGATTCGCAAAGATAATTGAAACTTCTAATCAATCTTTGTCCAATCGTAGTGTTTTTAACTGACCATTTACGGTTTGATTCGCCTCAACAAACGTCCAACCGTTTCGAGTGATGTTCCAGTTGCCGTTGATGACGATCAGTGGCTGCGAGGCATTGAGAAACTCCGCAAAAATGCTCATGGTGCTGGCACTTCCATTCCAGGTTCCACTTTTTTCGATTAGGCCGTTTCGTATGGCATCTACCGTGTTATTAGTGTTGTATTTGAATCGGTAAGAAGCGAAGTCTGCCGTTCGATCCGTACCGCCTTCAACAAAGGAGGTCATTTTCCATTGGCCATTGGTCATGGCGAGTATCACCAGATCTTCCTGAATAGCTGATTTTTTACATCCGGATATACCGATGGCAACCGCAAGTAATAGTAAAAGCCTTTTCATGGCAGCAAGGTAAGCGCTCAGATCCATATCTGCAATCGAAAAAACCCTTCGTAAATTGCCATCATGCGAATCACTGATATCACTCAGCTATTGGAGCAGTGGGCTCCGCGTTCATTGCAGGAGTCCTATGACAATTCAGGATTGATCACCGGCGATCCCCAGCTCGTGTGTACGGGAGTGCTCTGTGCCCTTGATGCCACCGAGGAGGTCATTGATGAGGCCGTGGAAAAGGGCTGCAACCTGGTTGTGGCGCATCATCCGATCTTGTTCGGCGGAGTGAAGAAGATCGATCCGAATCACTATGTTGGCAGGGCTTTGATTAAGGCGATTCGGAATGATGTCAGCCTTTATGCCATCCATACCAACCTGGATAATGTGATTGAAGGTGTCAGCAAGGGCATGGCCGACCAGCTCGGCTTACAGCATCGATCTGTGCTTTCTCCTCAGAAACAGATTCTTAAAAAGTTATATACGTTTGTTCCGTCTGTTCATGTAGACGCGGTTTCAACTGCGCTTTTTCAGGCGGGTGCGGGCCATGTTGGCCGCTATGATCAATGTAGTTTTCGACAGGCGGGTGAAGGGAGTTTTCGCGCTTCGGAAGGTGCAAATCCTTTCGTGGGCGAAATCGGGGTATTGCACCGCGAGTCGGAATGGAAACTGGAGGTGATCTTCCCCGCATACTTGGAAAAAGAAGTACTCATGGCATTGAAGCAGGCTCACCCTTATGAAGAGGTAGCCTATGACTTGGTCGGCCTCTCCAATGAACACCCCGGGGTGGGGGCCGGGTTGATCGGGGAGTTGCCTGAAGCTATCGGTACGCAAGAGTTTCTGAACCGGGTAAAGCAACTCTTCGGGACGCCGGTGCTTCGATTTTCCGGTCCGGCTGACCGACCCATCAAAAAAGTGGCCCTCTGCGGGGGAGCCGGAAGCTTTCTGATTTCCAAGGCGTTAGCATCCGGGGCGGATGTTTTTTTAACAGCTGACCTTAAATATCATGAGTTTTTTGAGGCGGATGGGCGGTTGTTGCTGGTCGACCTGGGGCATTATGAATCTGAGCAGTTTACCATCGACCTCATTCAGAGCTTTTTAGCCGGGAAATTCCCTAACTTTGCCGTCCTTAAAACAGGTCGGACTACCAACCCGGTCTGCTACCATTAACCTGCAAATCGTTCCGTTTCATGGCTGCCGTAAAAGATTTTTCCATCGAAGAGCGACTGAGTTCAGTGCTCCGTCTACAAAAAATTGACAGTAAACTCGATGAGATTCGCATCCTGAAGGGCGAACTGCCCATGGAGGTGGCTGATCTGGAGGATGAGATCGCCGGACTCCGGGCCCGTCAACTCCGCATCGAAGAGGAGATCAACGGGGTGAACGAATTCATCGGGCAACGCAAGGCGGCCATTGCTGACTCAGAGGCGATGTTGAAGAAATACGAGAAGCAAAGTGAAAACGTTAAAAACAACCGCGAGTTTGAAGCCATCAATAAGGAGATCGAGATGCAGCAACTCGACATCGATCTGGCTAAAAAGCATATAAAGGATGCGGAAGGTGAGATCGCATTGAAAGCGATCAGCTTAGAGGCCGCCAAGAAAAACATCGATGAGAAGGACGGTGTCCTCCAAACCAAAAAAGGAGAACTGGACAAGATCATCTCTGCCAACGAAAAAGAAGAGAAAGAGCTCAATAAACAAGCCGCTGAAGCAAAAGCTTCGGTTGAGGCCCGTTTGTTGCTCAGCTACGAGAAGATCCGTGGAAACTATCGCAATGGTCTTGCAGTGGTCCCCGTTGAGCGGGATGCCTGTGGCGGTTGCTTCAACGCGATCCCTCCCCAGAAACAAAGTGAAATCCGTCAGCACAAAAAGATCACGATCTGTGAGAACTGCGGTCGTATTCTGGTCGACGAGGAGCTGAACAGCAAAATATCGCTTGGTTGATCAACCATAAATTGAATCGATCCCGGCTCTGGCCGGGATTTTTTTTGACCGGAAAATTGTAGCGGAACCATTCTTCCGTGAATCACCTATGAGTTAATTTGCTCCTCGATGCTGCAGCAACTTTACATACGTAATTATGCATTGATCCGGGAGGTTCGGTTGGACTTCTCACTCGGCTTCTCTGTCATGACAGGTGAAACCGGTGCCGGTAAGTCGATTCTCCTGGGGGCGTTGGGTTTGGTGCTGGGCGATCGGGCCGACTCCTCAGTGCTTCGCGATGCTGCCGATAAATGCGTAGTAGAGGCTTTTTTCATTGCCCCACATTTGTCTATGCATCCCCTGTTGCAATCATTGGAATTGGAGGGCGACAAAGAATGGTGTATCCGAAGAGAAGTTACTGCCAATGGAAAATCACGTGCTTTTCTGAACGATACGCCGGTCAACTTGACGCAACTTCAATCGTTTACATCCTCCTTGGTCGATCTTCATCAACAGTTCGATACACTGGAGCTCACCGAAACAGATCGTCAACGTGTCTTGTTGGATGCCATGGCCGGACTGACCGAGGACGTACAGGCCTATCAAATTGCATATGCCGATTGGCGCCATGATTTGAATACACTGCAAGCGTTGGAATCCAGGCAGATGCGGATCAAACAGGAACAGGAATATGATCAGCATATCCTGCAGGAATTGAGGGATGCCTCCTTTAAGCCGGAGGAGATCGAATCGTTGGAAGAAAAAGTTCGCGCTGGAGATCGTTCAGAGGGACTGACACAGGCCATTCAGTCGGTTCTGGATCGTTTGCAGGGCGACGGAGAAAACCTGCAACAACAACTCCGGAAAATGCAACAATCGCTGCACCCCTTTGAAAAAACGGATGCAAGCATTGCCGAATGGCTGGAACGAATGCGTTCGGTCGATATGGAGATCCGTGAATTGGCT
>CANGZN010000010.1 GCA_947458625.1 Chitinophagaceae bacterium | reverse complement strand
TTCGCTTTTTCGATCACCTCATCATCGGTTCGGAATGTCAGAATAGCTAAGACCGGACCGAAAATTTCTTCTTGGGTAATTCGATTGCTCTGCGCCACATCGGTGAATAATGTAGGCGGACACCAAAATCCTTTTTTCGGTAATGAACAAGCAGGCTGGTGAATCGCAGCGCCCTCTTTTTTCCCGATCTGGATATATCGAAGGATCGTGTTCAGCTGCTCCTTCGAGTTGATTGCACCGATGTCTGTGTTTTTATCCATCGGATCCCCCACGATCAATGTCGAGATCCGATCCTTCAACTTGCGGATGAATTCTTTCGCGATCGATTCTTGCAGATATAATCTCGAACCGGCACAGCATACATGGCCCTGATTGAAAAATATTCCATTCACTACCCCCTCTACTGCTTGGTCCAGGGGAGCATCTTCAAAAACGATGTTTGCTGCTTTGCCGCCCAGCTCCAATGTAGAACGTTTATTTGTTCCGGCGATCGATCGTTGTATGATCTTTCCAACGGAAGTAGATCCGGTGAATGCGATCTTGTTCACATCCGGATGCTCGACTAACGCTGCGCCGGTTGCTCCGGCTCCTGTGATGATGTTTACAACACCTGGAGGCAGGTCAGCTTCCTGGAGTATCGACGCCAATTTCAAGGCAGTGAGTGAAGTAGTTTCTGCGGGTTTCAACACCACGGTGTTTCCGGTTGCCAAGGCGGGTGCGATCTTCCAGGCAGCCATCAAGAGTGGAAAATTCCACGGGATGATCTGTCCGGCTACTCCCAAAGGATTCAGTTTTTTCTGTGGAAAGGCATAGTTGAGTTTATCCGCCCAACCGGCATAATAGAAAAAATGTTGTGCGGCCGTGGGCACATCAAAATCGCGACTCTCACGAATCGGCTTGCCGCCATCCAGCGTCTCAATGATGGCCAGCTCACGTGCTTTCTCTTGGATGATACGGGCGATGCGAAAGATATACTTGCCTCTTTCCGCAGGAGCCATTTTTTTCCAAACTTTCTCATGAGCATTCCGGGCCGCCCGAACGGCACGATCTACATCCTTTTCATTGGCCACAGCGATGCGGCTGAGCGTTTTTTCATTGGCCGGATTGATGGTGTCGAAATATTGGCCACTATCTGGTTTTTGCCATTTTCCATTGATGAACAAACCATACTCGGGTTCGATCTGTGCGGCGGCAGCGGATTCAGGTGCCGGGTCGTATTGCCAATCGGTATCAAACCGTAGCGGCTTGATCTTGGCTTTATTGATTTGTTTGGATGCTGTCTTCGCCATGGGTTAGGTTTGATCAGTCGACTGAAAAATAGGCGGCCGATTGGTATTGTCCGGTGGTCTCTTTTCGTATCTGCATCAACACATCATTCGCAAGGCTACTGGCGCCGAAGCGGAACCATTCATTGCTCATCCAGTCTTGCCCGAGTGTCTCACGTAACATGACTAGGTAATGAAGCGCCAATTTTGATTTGGATATTCCACCCGCCGGTTTCATGCCCACTTGTATGCCGGTTTTGTAATAGAAGTCTCGTATCGCTTCGAGCATCACCAGGGTGACGGGCATGGTGGCGGCCGGCTGAATTTTTCCGGTCGACGTTTTGATGAAATCTGCGCCAGCGTACATGGCGATCTCGCTGGCCCGGCGGACTTTGTCGAGCGAGCCCAATTCACCGGTTTCTAAGATTACTTTTAAACGAGCCTGACCGCAAGCTTCCTTGATGGCGGCGATCTCATCGAAGACGAAATTGTATTCGCCGGCATGAAATTTGCCTCGACTGATCACCATATCCACTTCGTCGGCTCCTTCGCTGACAGCAAATCGCGTATCGGCCAATTTGATGGCGCGGGTGGATTGTCCGCTGGGAAAGGCAGTTGCTACTGAGGCCACCTTGATCATGGAACCTTCTAATGTTTTTTTTGCCACCCGAACAAAATTGGGGTAGACACAAATTGCAGCTACAGTAGGGATGTTCGGTAATTCATCATGCGGGTGCATGGCCTTGTAGCAGAGTTGACGGACTTTCTGATCGGTGTCTTTCCCCTCAAGGGTGGTCAGGTCGATCATATTCAGGACCATGTTCAATGCCTGTCGCTTCGAAGATTGCTTGATGCTTCTCTTGGTGAAACGGGCAGCCCGCTCCTCGATGCCGGTCTGGTCGACCGGAACGGTCCGTCTGAAATCCGGTAGTATTACAGTGGTTGAGTTACCTGCCATACAGCTTTTCAAAAATAGAACTATTGTGTGGATTCCACGTTCATAACTCGTAGGCAGATGCAGGAATTCTTCTGTTTATTCGTCGAACTATCTCGCGGATTTTCCGTTGATTTGTCTCCCCCTAATCGCTCAATCAATTAAAGACTATGCGAACGTTCCTTAAACTGCTTGCCTTTTCGTTGTCAGGTTTTTCATTCCTGCAAACATTTGCGCAACCCACTTTCCCCGAAAACGGCGTGGCTGACCCCCGACAGGGTTTTTATGCCTTCACGCATGCCACCTTGGTGCAGCATGCAAAGTCCACCATCAACAATGCTACCCTCATCGTACGCGATGGGAAGATCATATCTGTTGGTTCGGGGCTCCCTGTTCCGGTCGGAGCGGTGGAGATCGATTGTACAAATAAATTCATCTATCCGTCTTTTGTCGATCTCTATGCCGAATATGGCATGCCGGCACAACAGAACACCGGTCGCGGTGGTGGTTTCAACTTCGCCCAACAGCCGCAGTTGGAAACAGCTACAAAAGGTCCGTTCGGATGGAATCAGGCCATTCGTCCGGAGGTCAACGCCTACGCCTCCTTCTCTGTCAATGATGCACAAGCTAAATCCATGCGTGAGGCCGGTTTCGGTGCCGTGTTGACGCACGTGCGGGATGGTATCGCCCGTGGTACCGGCGCACTGGTGACACTTGCCAATGAAAAAGAGAATCTCGTGGTGCTAAAAGAAAAAGCTTCGGCCCACTACTCATTCAGCAAAGGATCCTCCACACAAAGCTATCCGAGCTCCATGATGGGCTCTATCTCCCTGCTTCGTCAGACCTATCTCGATGCGGAGTGGTACAAAAACAAACCTCTTTCAGAAGGGGTGAACCTGAGCCTGAAAGCGTTCAACGAGAATCGTTCGCTGCCACAGGTATTTGAGGCTGGCGACAAGTGGAACGATCTTCGTGCCGATCGAATCGGGGATGAGTTCGGTACCCAATACATCATCAAGGCCGGACAGAACGAATATCAGCGGATCCGAGAAATGAAATCGACCAATGCCACCTTCATTTTGCCTCTAAATTTTCCGCTCGCACAAGATGTGGAAGATCCGAATGATGCGCGATTTGTTTCACTGGGCGACATGAAACACTGGGAGCTGGCACCCACTATGGTTGCTGCTTTTGAAAAAGAAGGCATCCCATTTTGTTTGACCACCTCCGACTTGAAGTCTGTTTCTCAATTTGCCACTGCCATGAAAAAGGCGATGGAATACGGATTGAGCGAGACCGCTGCGCTGGAGGCATTGACGCTTACGCCGGCTAAAACACTGGGCGTGGCAGACATGGTTGGCACATTGGAAACTGGTAAACTGGCGAACTTTCTGATCACGACCGGTCCCTTATTTCAGGATAAGACCCAGCTTCTTCACAACTGGATCCAAGGCATTAAGTACACGATCAAGGAAGATGCGGGTTCCATCAACGGAACCTATACATTGGCTGTCAATGGTCCGGGTGGTACAGAGCAATACACGCTCGAAGTGAAAGCCGGTGGAGCGACCACCCTCTATGCAAAAGATACGCTTCAGTCCAAACTTTCCGTGGATGGCAAACAGATAAAATTCAGTTATGCACCTATTGCTAAACGTACTCGCGGAGGCGGCGCACCCGGAGCCGATTCGACCCGTCGCCCAACGGGCGGTTTCGGTGGCAGAGGTATGGGGGCCATGAGTGAGCAACTGCCTGTAACCGCCACGCGTTTGAGCGGATTGGTCAACGGTAGCAGTTGGAACGGGATCGGTACCGATTCGCTTGGTAATCCTCTCAGCTGGACCGCTTCATTGGTGAAAGCCGGTGAATACAAGTCGGACAGTAGTAAGCGTAAAGATCCTCCAGTTCTTGGATCCCTGACGTATCCTTTATTACCATTTGGTTGGAAAGATGATCAGCGTCCGAAATCTGAAACCTTGCTCATCAAGAACGCAACGGTATGGACCAATGAGAAAGATGGAATTCTCAAAGAATCAGATGTATTGATCAAGAATGGTAAGATCGCAGCGGTTGGAAAAAATCTTTCCGATCCAACGGCCCGCGTGATCGATGGAACCGGCAAGCATGTCACCCCCGGCATCATCGATGAACACTCTCACATTGCTGCCGCCTCGATCAATGAAGGCGGACAGTCCGTTACCTCAGAGGTGCGCATCGGTGATAACCTGAATCCGGATGACGTCAATATCTATCGTCAATTAAGCGGTGGTGTAACGACTTCACATATTCTACACGGATCCGCCAATGTAATTGGAGGTCAAACGCAATTATTGAAGCTCCGCTGGGGTGGGAATGACGAAGATCTCAAGTTCCGTGCTTGGCCCGGGCAGATCAAGTTTGCTTTGGGAGAAAACGTTAAGCGTTCGTCTTCCCCATTGGGAAATAATCGATACCCGGATACACGAATGGGTGTTGAACAAGTGCTGGTGGATGCATTCACTCGTGCCAAAGATTATCAGCGTACCTGGAAAGAATACGACCTGAACAAAGGCAAAAAAGGATTTACCGGAACGGCTCCTCGTCGAGACCTTGAGCTTGATGCGCTTGTTGAGATACTGGAGAAAAAACGGTTCATCACTTGTCACTCCTACGTGCAAAGTGAGATCAACAGTGCCATGAAAGTGGCCGAACAGATGGGATATACCGTCAATACATTCACGCACATCCTGGAAGGATACAAGGTGGCGGACAAGATGCTCAAGCACGGTGCATTCGTGTCAACTTTCTCTGATTGGTGGGCGTACAAGATGGAGGTAGAGGATGCGATCCCATACAATGCGGCCATCATGCAGAAAGTGGGACTGACCGTAGCCATCAACAGTGATGATGCGGAAATGGCTCGTCGGTTGAATCAGGAAGCAGCCAAGATCGTGAAGTATGGCGGGGTGACGGAAGAAGAGGCTCTGAAGATGGTGACGCTGAACCCGGCGAAGATGTTGCATGTTGACGAAAAAGTTGGCAGCCTGAAACCCGGTAAAGACGGAGACATTGTTCTGTGGAGCGATCATCCATTAAGCATCTATGCAAAATCGATCTACACCATCGTGGATGGTACGATCTATTTCGATCGCGCGAAAGATGAGCAAATGCAAAAAGAGATCGATGCGGAGCGTTTGCGACTGGTGCGGAAGATGAATGGAGAGAAGCGTGGCGGTGCGCCTACGATTCCTGCTCAGCCGTCTTATCAGCTCATGCATACCTGCAGTGATCATGGACACAGCCATGGTTTATTGGTCATCGATGCCGACGAAACAAAATAATTATCTATCAATTCATCAATATGAAAAAGATATTTCTTTCTATTCTTTGTCTTGCCAGCCTGCTGCTTTCCGCACAGGAAACCGTTTTGCCGGCTAAAGGTCAAACCGACCCCATTTATATCATCAACGCTACCATTCATACAGGTAACGGACAAGTTATCGAAAAGGGTACGATCCGTGTGGAAGGTGGAAAGATCCTTGCGGTGGGAGATAACATTCCCGTACCCCGTAGTGCCAACATCCAGGTAGTCGATGCCGCGGGTAAACATGTATATCCGGGATTGATCCTGCCCACCAGTGCATTAGGTCTGGTAGAGATCAGTGCGGTTCGTGCTACACAGGATGTACGCGAGATCGGTGATCTTAACCCGAACGTTCGGGCGCTGGTAGCATATAACTCTGATTCAAAAGTCATCAACACACTTCGTTCGAACGGTATTCTGATGGCGAACGTTGTGCCTCAAGGTAATTTTGTTGCCGGTTCTTCTTCTCTTGTTCAACTCGATGCCTGGAACTGGGAAGATGCGGCGTACCAGGCAGATGGTGGCATTCATGTTTATTTTCCTTCCTTGATGGCACGGCCCTCCGGTGGACGGGGTGGTATGGGCGGATTCGGCGGACCACAAGCTTCGGGCAGTGATCCGGTAAAAGAAGGGTTGGATAAGATCGAATCCTTCAAACAATTTTTGCGTGAAGCTAGGGCGTATCATGCACAACCCACACATGAGCAGACGAACCTGAAGTTCGAAGCGGTAAAAGGGTTATTGAATAAAAAGCAGAAACTTTTTGTTCATGGCAATACGGTAAAGCAAGTACTGGCAGCTCTTGATTTCGTGCAAGAATTCGGCGTGGACCTGGTGATCGTGGGAGGCAGTGAAAGCTATCAAGTGGCGGACCTATTGAAGAAATATAATGTATCCGTTATCCTGCAACAGCCACACAGTTTGCCCACGGCAGAGGATGATGATGTAGATCAACCCTACAAAACAGCTGCTGCTTTGCAAAAAGCAGGTGTTTTATTTTCCATCTCGGATGATGATTCACAGACGCGCGGTCGTAATCTCGCTTTCAATGCTGGCACGGCTGCAGCCTATGGCCTCAGTAAAGAAGAGGCATTGGCAGCCATCACGCTGAATACAGCGAAGATCATCGGCGTATCCGATCGCACCGGAAGCATCGAAGTAGGTAAGGATGCGAATATCGTGGTGAGTGACGGTGATATTCTCGATATGAAAAGCAGCAATGTAACGTTCGCATTGATCCAGGGACGCAAGATCGATCTGACGGATAAACATAAATTACTGAATCAGCGTTTCGAGGAGAAATATGAGCTGAATAAGGGGAAGAAAGGGTTTTAAGAGACGATTTGGCCTGGTGATCCTGCGGGTGTTGGATCATATCATAATCTGTATGATCACCTGGCTGTCAGTATTCAATTCTCTCAACCTGGTTTGATTGGTCATCAGTAGGTAGATTTTTGACCTAACTGACATCCTTCGTATTCGGCTGCACGCTGTTAATTTCTTAACTTGGCGCAATCATGCAAGCTGCTATGTTAAGGCCTTTTTTGGCAATACTTCTTTCCACTTTTTGGGGGGTTGGAGCAGTTGTTGCGCAGTTGCCTACCGATACGTCCGGTAATGTGCTTGGCGTGTATGAAAACAGTCGGTGGGGAGGGGGTGCAATACAGCATATCTGTACACCGCCAGATATCAGTGCCGTGACCAACAAGCTATTCTGCAGCGGAGTAGCTGTCAGTTCCATCCCATTCAATTCTTCAAGCCCGGGAGCGGTCTTTACCTGGACCAATAGCGATGTCGCCATTGGTCTGCCTGCTTCCGGAATAGGGGCATTGCCTGCTTTTACCGCCTCCAATCCTGTCAACATTCCGATTACGGCAACGATCACGGTTACGCCAAGCGTCACCATTGGTGGCGTTCCCTGTACTGGCACACCGATGACATTTACGATCACGGTGAATCCGAGTCCCACCGTAAACCCAATCAGCAATCAGATCCTTTGTGACCGCGACAATACCGCTGCTGTTTTCTTCGGGAGCCCCGTTACCGGTACTACTTTTAGTTGGACAAACACCTCCACTTCCATCGGACTTGCTGCCAGTGGAAATGGTACGATCTTTTCATTCAATGCCATTAATACGACACCCGTACCGGTGATCGCCACTGTTTCTGTTACACCTCGCTTTACCAGTGGTGGGTTGGGATGTACGGGCACACCTCGTTCATTTACCATTCAGGTAAACCCCAAACCGAATGTGGTGCTTCCAACTGATCAATCTGTTTGCAATGGCTTACCAACCTCTACGATTGTCATCAACGGGTTCGTTGCCGGTACCGTTTTCAACTGGACAAACAGTAACCCGTCCATCGGTTTGCCGGCTTCAGGGACGGGTAATATTGCCTCTTTCATTGCCACCAATCCAACAACCGTGCCGATCGTTGCCTCCATTACGATCACACCCAGTAATACTATCGCAGGCGTTACCTGTACCGGTTTCCCTCGGTCTTTCAATATCATTGTGCACCCCACACCAGCAGGCAGCCTCGCTACACCGCCCAGCACTTTTATCTGTGAAGGGTCTTCGGTCACACTTTCGGCAAGCGGGGGGGCAACGTACCAGTGGTATTTGAATGGCGGTCTGATTCCTGGGGTAAATACTGACACCTTTGATGCTGTTCAGCCAGGGACCTATACCGTTGTTCCCACGAGCGCATTCGGGTGCAGAGGAACCATAAGCAATCCAATAACCTTAACACTTATCAGTCGGCCACAACCTGATTTTTCTTTTGATAAGTACTGTGCAGGTTTTCCAACGCAATTCATCAATTTGTCGCAGGTGAATGGCAGCGGTCTTGTTGGATATGCCTGGGCTTTTGGCGAGGGAGGAGTTTCCACCCAAATCAATCCCACGTATACCTACACCCAGCCAGGAACATTCAATGCCACTTTAGTGGTGACTCCAATTCTCTGCCCATCTCTAATCACACAGATCATAAAACCGATCACGATCATTGCGCCACCCGCAAACATCCGTTATCCTATTGTCAATGCTGTCGCCTCTCGTGATCTTACCTTGCAAGCAAGAACCTTCACAGGAGCGGCTTATCAGTGGACACCACCGGCTGGATTAAATAATCCCTTAGCTCAGTATCCGGTGTTCAATTTTACTCAGGAACAGCAATACCGAATCCGGATCGTTACTGCCGAGGGGTGTGTGCTGAATGACAGCTTATTGGTACGGATTTTCCCGGAGCGGGAGATCTATGTTGCAGGCGGATTCACTCCCAACGGAGACGGGAAAAACGATCGGATCATTCCGAAATTGGTTGGTATAAAGTCACTTCGATATTTCAAAGTGTACGACAGGTGGGGACAACTAATCTATCAAACCAATATAGAAGGTCAAGGGTGGGACGGTAAATTCAAAGGAGTACCTCAACCGCTGGAAACATACATTTGGATTGCTGAAGGGATCGATCTGGATGACAAGGTCATCAAGCGAAGCGGCGATTTCATCTTGTTCCGTTAGTATAACCATCATGAAAAACATAAAATTTCATATTGCGGTGTTTTTTGGATGGCTGAGTCTATTCGCGGAGGCACAGGATCCGCATTTCACACAGTTCTATTCTGCCCCGATGGCCGTAAACCCTGCTTATACAGGGGTCTTTCGTGGTCAGCTTCGTTTCATGAGTAACTTTCGCCAGCAATGGAACGGATTGGGGACACCGTTCACGACCGCTTATGCATCCCTTGATGGCAAGATCGGATCGGGGCGTAATGAGGGCGTCGGACAAAACCCGTTCAATATGGGCGTGCAATTCATGAATGACCGATCGATGAAGGGCGCATTCAAAAGCAACTACATAAACACCTCAGCTTCTTATCACGTGGTTCTTGATTACGATGGCTTTAAGAGTTTGGGTGCCGGATTGAGTTTCAGCTACGCGGATCGACGCATCGATTTCACTTCTATCAGCTTCGATGAGCAATTCATGAGCGGCGGATTCAATTTGGCGATTCCGAATGGAGAAGCGGCCCTGCAAAACATGAAGCCTTTCGCCTCGGTGGGCGCGGGCTTATTGTATCGGTATGATAATACATTCACCGGCGAATTTTTCGATATCGGTGTGTCAGGCTACCATTTCAATCGGCCTTCGCAAACAGTTATAAGTGACCCAACACAATTCCTGCCATTCAGGTTGTCTGCTCAGGTGTCATGGCAAAAATATTTGGACGATAATACCATCCTGAATCTGAAAGGGCTATATCAATCACAGGCGTCGATCAACTATTTCCTGGGTGGATTTTCTCTGGCTAAACTAGTAGGCGATCCAAAAAACATGATCGGTGCAGGGTGTTGGTATCGAAGCGCAGAAGCCGTTTCCCCCTATGTGTTTTTGGAGTATAATCACCTGTTGATCGGATTCACGTATGATATGGTCATGGGCTCTTTGAATAAAGGGCCTAAGCCGGCAAGAGCCTCCGAGATTTCATTGCAATGGCGACTGGGTCAGGGGCGTGAGAACCAAGTAGGATTATACTAAATCAGGAGCGTTTTCTAAACTTCTGCAGTCAAACCAATGTTACTCAATCGGCTTTCCGCAATGCGGGCATTTGGGTTCATTTCGATTTCTTCGGAATTCATCCAAAAAACCGGCGGTGATGATCCCCGCTGGTAAAGCAAAGATGGCTACACCGGTTAGCATGATAAAACCCGAGGCGATCTTTCCTGCCACTGTCACAGGTATCATATCACCATATCCGGTGGTAGTCAATGTAACGATCGCCCACCAGATCGAAACGGGTATGCTGGTGAAAACATCTTTATTTACCGGATGCAAATGCTCGGCGAAATAAACCGCACTGGAGGCAATAATGATCAGAAAGATCATCAAGACCAGACTCAGGAGTAGTTCGTTTGAACGTCTCTTGAAAACATTGACGATCAATCGGGTCGATTGCATGTAGGCCGTTAGCTGAAACAACCTCAAAAAGCGTAGCAAGCGGAGCATGCGAATGATTCGCAGGTCAAAAGAAAAAACGGAAACCAGATAGAAGGGTAGGAAAGCAAGCAGATCGATCAAGGCTGCAGGAGTAAGCATATACTTCAAGCGTCCCCAGATCGGGTGTCGATATTTCGGATCGTGGTTGCTGCTCCAAAGTCTGAGTAGGTACTCGGTGGTGAATACCAGTACGGAAAACAGGTCGAAGTAGTGAAAGAAAGACTGTTCAGTCGGATCGTCATGGAAGGCGGGTACCGTTTCCAGCATCACCGCAAAAACGTTCAGGATGATCAGGATGATGATAAAGATGTTTATGATCTTATCCCAACGTTCGTTTCCGATCACTTCTGGATGAAGCAGGCGGTGAATCCGGTGTTTGGTACTCTTATACATCGATCTGCTATTCTTCCGTTAGGCGCTCTTTATTCTTTGCCGTGACACTGCTTGAATTTCTTGCCACTGCCACAGGGACAAGCATCGTTTCTGCCGATGCGCGGACCAGATACGGCGGGTGCGGGCTTGTCGCGTTCATTTGCAGCGTAATCATCGCCCAAGGAATCTACTTCATCTTTATTCACCTGCATCCGACTCATATCAGTCTTCTGTTGCCGTCCCTCTTTCACAACGTTTCGATCGTCTTGCAGCGGAATACTACTGTGTGTCAAGAAAGAAACGATGGATTTGTTAACCTCTTCGTTCATCGATCGGAACAGATTATACGCCTCCATCTTGTAAATCACCAACGGGTCTTTCTGTTCCAGATAGGCGGTTTGTACACTTTGCTTCAGATCGTCCATGGAGCGCAGATGCTCTTTCCAGGACTCATCGATCACTGCTAGGGTGATGGTCCGCTCCAGTGCATTGGTCAGCTCGACACCACTTGTTTCCAGCGTTTTATTCATATTCGCAAGCACGCTCAGGCCACGTTTGCCATCGGTAAAGGGCACCACTACATTTTCAATGTGGCTGCCTTGTTGAAGCTTGATGTTTTTAAAAACGGGAACGGATTGAACTTGCATTTCTTTTTTATGTCGTTCATATCGCTCCATCACTTCTGCGTAGAGGGTCTCTGTCAGCGTATTGATATCCGTTCTGCTCAATTGTTCGCGGGCGATCGACGTGTCTACCCCGAAGCTCATGATCACGGCCAACTTGAATCCTTCATGGTCTTCCTGCTCTCTGAATGAATGGATCAGTCCCTCGGCCAAGCTCACAAAAGCGGTATCAACATCCAGCGCCAGTCGCTCCCCGAACAGCGCGTGATTACGTCTTTTGTAGACGGCATTACGCTGCATGTTCATGACATCATCATATTCCAGCAATCGCTTACGGATGCCGAAGTTATTCTCCTCCACTTTGCGTTGTGCTCGTTGGATCGAGCTGCTGATCCAACTATGTTGGATCACTTCACCTTCCTTATAACCCAGTTTATCCATCATGGACGCGATCCGTTCACTACCGAATAAGCGCATCAGGTCATCTTCCAAGGAAACATAGAATTGAGAAGAGCCCGGATCGCCCTGACGACCGGCTCGTCCGCGAAGCTGACGATCGACACGACGGCTCTCATGGCGCTCTGTACCGATAATGGCCAGTCCGCCTGCATCCTTCACGCCGACTCCGAGTTTGATGTCCGTACCACGACCGGCCATGTTCGTGGCAATGGTGACTGCTCCCGGCATGCCGGCCTCTGCCACTACTTGCGCCTCGCGGGCGTGTTGTTTTGCGTTGAGTACGTTATGTGGGATCTTTTTTTGTTGCAACATACGTGACAGTAACTCACTGACTTCGACGGAGGTGGTACCCACCAGTACAGGTCTGCCGGCATTGCGAAGTGATTCGATTTCTTCGATGACAGCTTTGTATTTCTCGCGTTTGGTTTTGAATACCAGATCTTGGCGATCTTCGCGGACCATCTTCAAATGTGTCGGGATGCCGACCACATCCAACTTGTAGATACTCCAAAGCTCCGCAGCTTCTGTTTCTGCGGTACCGGTCATCCCACAGAGTTTGTGATACATCCGGAAATAATTCTGCAGCGTGATCGTGGCATAGGTCTGGGTAGCGGCCTCGATCTTCACATTTTCTTTGGCTTCAATGGCCTGATGCAAACCGTCTGAATAACGTCTTCCCTCCAGAATACGGCCTGTCTGTTCGTCCACGATCTTGATGGCGCCATCCATCACTACGTATTCGACGTCTTTGGTAAATAGGGTGTATGCTTTTAACAGCTGTTGAACGGTATGGATGCGGTCAGCCTTTTGTGCATAGTCGGCTAAAACGGCTTCCTTCAATTGAAATTTTTCATCGACCGAACCTTCCTGTTTTTCGACCTCTGCCAGCTTTACACCAATGTCCGGGATGACGAAGAATTCAGGATCTTCTCCGGTTCGGGTGATCATCGCCAATCCTTTGTCGGTCAGTTCAACGGAGTTATTTTTTTCATCGATATGAAAGAGCAGTTCGGAATCGACCACGTGCATATTCCGTTGTTGATCCTGCAGGTAATAGTTTTCTGCTTTTTGCATTTTGACACGCACCCCGGGTTCGCTGAGGAATTTGATCACGGGTCCGTATTTGGGCAGTCCGCGATAGGCGCGAAACAGATAAAGTCCGCCTTCTTTTGGATCCTCTTTCCCTTCGGTAAATAGTTTTTTTGCTTCATTCAGGCAATTGCGTACCAGTCGCTCTTGTTCCTGCACCAGTTGCTGTATTCGGGGCCGGTGAATGTGATATTGTTGGTCTTCGCCTTTCGGTACCGGACCGGAAATGATCAGGGGTGTACGCGCATCATCGATCAAGACGGAGTCTACCTCGTCCACCATGGCGAAATGGTGTTTGCGCTGTACCATTTCCTCGGGCGAATGCACCATATTATCCCGCAGGTAATCGAATCCGAATTCGTTGTTGGTTCCGTAGGTAATGTCCGCCAAATAAGCTTTTCGACGGTCCTCGGAGTTGGGCTGATGTTTGTCTATACAGTCCACCGTCAGTCCAAGCCATTCAAAGATCGGTCCGTTCCATTCCTGGTCACGACGAGCCAGATAGTCATTCACCGTAACCACGTGTACGCCTTCGCCGGGCAGGGCATTCAAATAAGCGGGCAGGGTGGATACCAGGGTCTTTCCCTCACCGGTGGCCATCTCAGCGATCTTACCTTGGTGCAAGACCGCACCACCGATCAGCTGTACATCATAATGCACCATATTCCAGGTAACGGTGCCGCCGGCAGCTGACCAGCTGTTTTGATAGACGGACTGATCGCCGCGGATCTGTATATAATTTTTCTTGACGCTTAGGTCGCGGTCAAGGTCAGTTGCATTGGAAACGATCTCCGTGTTTTGGCTGAAACGACGAGCTGTTTCCTTGATCACCGCGAATGCCTCAGGCAATAGCTGTTCCAGTACTTTTTCCAGTTCTTGATTGCGTTCTTTTTTGAGCTTGTCGGCTTCCTGGTAAATAGCGTCCCGGCCATTCAGATCGGAAGCTGGCAAGGCCTCAGCTTCCTGTTGTTTGGCTGTGATCCTCGCATCGATGGGGGCCAGGAATTCAGCGATACGGGACCTGAACACCTGCGTTTTGGCACGCAGCTCGTTGTTCGAGAGGTTTTGGTATTGTTGAAACTGTTCGTTGATCTTTCCAACAAAGGGTCGGATTTTTTGAACGTCTTTTTCGGATTTGCTGCCACCGAATATCTTGGAAAGTAAACCTAACATGATGCTGAATTGGGTGTATTTACAGGTCTTCAAAAACCGGTCAAATCATCTTTTTAAGCCCGGAGGCTGACGAATTGTCGCGGGGTGTCAAAGATAAGGCTTCAATGGCAGTGGTCGGAGTGGTATAACGCCTGGTGTTGTGGACAGAACGGGATGGAAAATCGGCCCCGGATGCCTACCTTCGCGCCCGAGGAATTAAACCCTTTTCTCATGCCAGGACAACTCAAAGAAGTACGGACCCGGATCAAATCTGTTCAAAGCACCCAACAGATCACCAAGGCCATGAAAATGGTGAGTGCTGCCAAGCTTCGTCGGGCCCAAGATGCGATCGTTCAAATGCGTCCATACGCCAGCAAATTACAGGAGATGCTCAGCAACATTGCCAGCAGCGCAGATGCCGCCGAGGCCCTGAGTCTGGCCGTTGAACGTCCGGTCGAAAAAGTATTGTTGATTGTGATCACCAGTGATCGTGGATTGGCCGGCGCCTACAACGCCAATGTGGTGAAACGCACGAAATCGCTGATGACTGAGAAATATGCGGAAGCCGCCAAGAAAGGAAATGTACACATTTGGAATATCGGTAAGAAGGGATACGAGAGTCTGAGTAAGTCCGGTTACAAAACAGATGCCCGTTTCAAGGATATATTCCTCAACCTGACGTTTGAAGCGGTACAACAAGCGGCGCAGGCTGCCATGAAGGCATTTGAGAGTAAGGAGTACGATGTAGTCGAGATCATCTACAGCCAATTCAAGAATGCCGCTACCCAACGTTTTGAAGTGGAGCGCTTTTTGCCCATTCCGAAGGCGTCCGGCACAGAGAAGAAAATACAAACCGATTTTATATTCGATCCCAACCGCGACCAGCTCATTTCAGAGTTGATGCCCAAGATTCTGAATACCCAGTTGTACAAAGCGGTACTGGATGCTCACGCTTCTGAGCATGGTGCACGCATGACGGCAATGGACAAAGCCAGTGAGAACGCAAATGAAATGCTTCGCGGATTGAAGATCTCTTACAACCGAGCCCGACAGGCGGCCATTACCACTGAGCTTACGGAGATCGTCAGCGGTGCGGCTGCTTTGCAGGGTTGATGAATTAAAGATCCATGGAAATCACTCAACTCATACCCCACGTCGAGGCGCTGATCTTTGCATCTGATCGTCCCCTCAGTACCCTCGAACTGACTGACCTCATCAACCAGGCCTTCGGTTTCATGGAGGACAAGATCCCCATGGATCAGGTCGAAGCGGCCGTAGAAGGAGTCGCTGAAAAATATGCCGCAGAGTTCTATCCATTTGAAGTGCGTCAAAGCGGTGGCGGCTGGCAGTTCCTGAGTAAGAAAGAATACCATAAAACAATCGCCCAACTCAATGGCGATAAATTTCTCAAAAGACTCTCCATCGCGGCATTGGAAACACTGGCCATCATCGCCTACAAACAGCCTGTCACGAAAGGCGAGATCGAATCTATCCGAGGGGTCAGTTCAGATTATGCCGTTCAGAAATTACTCGAGAAAGAACTCATTGTGATCAGTGGCCGAAACGAAAAACTTCCCGGACATCCTTTGTTATATACTACCTCGAAAAGTTTCATGGATTATTTCGGCATAAACTCCCCGGAAGATCTGCCGAAGATCAAAGAGGTATTAGCCGATCAGTTCGTGCTGCCTACACATGTAAGCGAAGCCTTACAGCAATCCGAAGTTGAAGTTGAACCCGAATCCGCGGATCCGATCATCGAAGAAACCGATCCGGGCGCTGGCGAAGAAAGCTAATGACACCCCAACTCAACACCGAGCAGTTAATAGAAGCGGCGCATCGGTATGGGACCCCGCTCTATGTGTATCATGCTGAACGCATCACGCATCAGTATGAGCAACTCACCCATTCTTTTTCCGGACTGCCTGCACGGTTTTTTTATGCAGCCAAGTCGTTGACCAACCTTCATATCCTGAATCACATTCGTCAGATCGGCGCTGATGTGGACTGCAGTTCGATCAATGAAGTGAAACTGGCAATGAAGGCCGGATTTCGCTCGGAGCAGATCCTTTACACCTCGAACAGTGTTTCCTTCGAGGAGATCGCGGAGGCTCGATCATTGGGCGTTCATATCAATATTGATAGCCTCTCCAACCTAACCAAGTTTGCCGAGGCCAACCGGGGCAGCTATCCGGTGGGCATCCGGATCCGTCCGGATATCATGGCAGGGGGAAATCTGCAGATCTCCACGGGGCATGACAGAAGTAAATTCGGTATCGCATTGGCGGACCTTCCTGAAGTATATCGGCTGATCTGTGAAAAAGACCTCCACGTTCGGGTACTTCATATACATACCGGTAGTGAGATCAAAGAGGTAGAAGTATTCCTAAAAGGATTGGATCTGCTTTTTGAACTAGCCCCCAATTTTCCTCATCTGCAAGTGATCGATTTGGGTGGTGGATTTAAAGTTCCCTACCAAGAAGGTGAAAAGGGGACAGATGTGAACGCGTTGGCGGCAGCCGTCAGCAAGCACTTGTATGCATTCGAAAATCGTACAGGTATCGATCTGGAGATCTGGTTTGAGCCCGGAAAATATTTTGTTGCAGAAGCCGGAAGCTTACTCTGTTCAGTCAACGTGTTGAAACGTTCCGGTGATATTGAATTTGCCGGTGTTGATAGCGGACTCAACCAACTGATACGCCCCATGTTTTATGGCGCTTATCACCAGATCGATAATCTCACCAATTCAAATGGAGTGATGAAGCCGTATACGGTTGTCGGGAACATCTGTGAGACCGACACCTTTGCGGAGGATAGGATGATGGCTGAAGTCCGTGAAGGAGACATCCTCTGCCTCCGAAACGCCGGAGCATACGGATTTGAAATGGCCTCTTCCTACAACGCGCGCTTCTTGCCAGCGGAAGTAATGTTCCGTGACGGATCCATGCATTTGATACGTCGACGCCAAACGCTGGACGACCTGTTATTGGCGCAGATCCCCCTGGGGGATTAATTCACCGTAATGATCGTTGTAGTGGTGGCATTGATGGGAAATTCACCCATGCCGGTTGATACCGTGCCGGTAGCAGTCGTGTTCAACGTTTTCTCCTTTACGATGCCGGTCTTGCGATCGACGGTGATTTTTCCTTCCGTCTTATTCTTTACGTTGATCGTGACTTCCATACCCATGTTCTCCTGTACACGAGAACTGCTTGTATTGGAAAGAAAGTTTAGGATAATAGCATTTTCATTAATCTCAGCTACCGAGTAAGCTTCCTCGATCTTGCTGCCGTTTCGGTCGATGGTCTGCGTCCATCCATCACCCTTACCTACTTCATTTGAGGGCAATACCTTGAAGAAGCTGGCTTCGCCTTGTTTGGGCGCTTCGATCATTTCAGAGAGTCCGCCGATGAATTGCGCCAGCATGTCGCCGCCGCCATCGCTTTTCTTTGTGTTGCTACCGTCAGACATGGCCATCATCGTGGTGCCGGATGCATCGATGACCAGGTTCATTTTTTTTGCCATCAGTTCTTTTACTGGTCCGCCGAATTGCCCTTTCATATCTTTTTCAGAATCCGAGTCGAATGACATGCTGTTGCCCATTCCCTCTGAATTCATGCGGATGCGCTTTACTTCATGGCTGAGCGTATGGCTCTCATCGGTCGTGTTGGTTACTCGATAAAACTGATCAATAGTCGATTCGGATTTCAGCTCAATCTCTTGTCCCATGGCATTGACCAGGTTACTCATAGTGCTCTTGGCACTCACATTGAGAACTTGCCCGGGCTGGAAAAGGAGTTTGCCGCTTACTTTTTGTGCTTGTGCGGAGATCGTGACGACCATCAGCAGGAGGGAGGCGAAGAGACGCATATCGGTTGGTTTGAAAGGTTTAATTTTAGACAACAAACTTAGGCTGGTCCGGTTCACCCACCAACAGATATGAAAAAATTTAACAAGCGTCCCGAGCCATTGCGACTGTTTTTAGACCAGGTTCGGAATCCCTGGAGGTTTGGGCTCTTTCAACTTTGGAAGCTCCCGGCCTCAATTTTTTCCGGGGTACGGGTAGATTCTCTGATACCGGAGGCTTGTGTCTGCTCTGTGCCGCATCGATGGATCACGCAGAATCCCTTTCGCTCCACTTATTTCGCCTCGCTTTCCATGGCAGCCGAAATGAGCACCGGATTACTGGCCATGGCACATTTATACCAGTCCAACCCGGCAATCAGTATGCTAGTCACCCGGCTGGAAGCTGATTTTTTCAAAAAAGCCACCGAACGAATTTTCTTTACCTGTGCGGATGGGGAATTATTTTATGAGGCGGTCAATGGAACGCTCGAAGATGGATTACCCCGAACCGTCCGTGCCCGATCCACGGGAAGAAATTCCGCAGGCGAAGTGGTTGCTGATTTTTATATCACCTGGTCGCTCAAGGCCAAACCAAACCTTTCAAAAACATGAAGATCGCTTTTCACGGAGCCGCCCGTACGGTGACCGGATCCAAGCACATAGTTACTCTTTCTAATGGCAAAAAAGTTCTGCTTGACTGCGGTATGTTCCAAGGGATGGGCAAGGATACTGATCGGCTGAACCGACATTTCGGCTTTCGTCCGGAGGAGATCGATGTGATGGTACTTTCACATGCACACATCGACCATAGCGGACTGATCCCCAAACTCGTTAGCGAAGGTTTTACCGGTAAGATCTTTTGTACACACGGTACCAAAGAGCTGGTCACTATTCTATTGGAGGATTCCGCTCAGATCCAGGAAGATGATATCCGCTATGTGAACAAACGACGCAAGCTTCGGCAGGAACCCTTTCTTAAACCTCTTTATACAGCCGAGGATGCCCAGGCGGCAGCAAATTCTTTTGTGGATGTGGACTATGGTACATGGACGACCATCATGGAAGGAGTAGACCTACAATTCACCGATGCCGGGCACATCATTGGCAGTGCTTGTGTGACGCTGCGCATCAAAGAAAATGGTAAGGAGCGGGTACTGACCTTCAGTGGCGATCTGGGTCGATACCGGGATGCGATCTTGCGTTCGCCGTCTGAATTTCCGCAGGCCGACTATATCGTGATGGAATCGACATACGGAAACAGTTTACATGACCTGCATCGCTCTACACCGGATATGTTTTTGGAGTGGATCGAGAAGATCTGTTTAAAGAAAAAAGGAAAGCTGATCATTCCGGCTTTCAGTGTAGGGCGTACACAAGAGATCTTGTATACGTTGAATCAATTAGAGTTGGAGAATCGGCTTCCGCCCATTCCATATTATGTGGACAGTCCGCTAAGTGTGCACGCCACCGAGATTGTAAAGAGGTATCCGAACTATTTCAACAAAACGGTTAAGCGAATATTGGAAACTGATAAAGATCCCTTCGCCTTTAGTGGCCTGAAATACATCAAGTCGGTGGAAGAGTCGAAGCAATTGAATTTCACGGATGGTCCGATGGTGATCATATCTGCCAGCGGCATGGCCGATGCAGGCAGAGTGAAGCATCATATCAGTAACAATCTGGAGCATAGCCGAAACGGCATTTTGTTCACCGGGTACTGTGAGCCCAATTCACTGGGTGGTCGGCTGCTTGCCGGCCAAACGGAGGTTGGTATCTATGGTGTTCAGCACGAGGTGCACGCATCCGTAGGGGTTATCCGAAGCATGAGTGCCCATGGCGATTATGATGATATGAGCCAGTGGTTATCTTGCCAGGACCCCAAGCAGGTGAAACGGTTGTTTCTGGTACATGGCGAATACGGTGTGCAACAGGATTTCAAGGAACGCTTGGTGAAAAAGGGATTTTTGGATGTCGAAATCCCCGAGCAGCATTATGAGGTCGGTTTAGGGTAAAAAAAAGTCCTCCGCTAGGAGGACTTTAGCTCATCATACTGATCAGCAATTATTTTAATTCCAGGCAAAGAACTTTTCCCAGATCTTTTTTGTGATCGAAATCGCTCAGGGATTCCTCCAACTTAGTTACACGGGGAATATAGTAAAGTCGTTTACCGATCTCGTCGATCATGTAGCTCGGACTCTTGTCTTTTTTACGAAGGGCCACTGAGCTGATGGCCTGTCCAGTTTTCTTGCTGACTTGCAGAACAGATAAATCTTCCTCCGAGTCATAGCTGAGCATGTACAAGTAGTCTTGCGATTTTTTACTTGCTTTGAAACGTCGGCTGATCTCTCGGATGTTTTGACTCATGTCTTTAACGTCTGAAGCGGTTTCTTTTCCTTTCTCAAACGTGGCGGTCATGATCGATGACATAATCGTATTGGTCTCTTCCGGATACAGCGTAGCGATTTGTTGCACATCGTCCGAAGCAAATGCAGCTACTGTTACCAGTCCGCCGATTGCCGTAACCGTTGCATTGGCGATGGAGCTGACAAGGCTTCCGGTGGCCTTGATACCGGAGATGATCTTTCCGGCTACTGATTTACCAGGTGCTTTGTAGTACTGCTGGTAGATAGGTTTTAGGTCAGTACCATTCAGTAGCAGCGCATTTTGATCGGAGTAGATCAAGAGATTCCCGTCGTACCATTCCATGTTGGTCGGATTCTCTTTTCCTTTGAAATCGATCGTAACCTGTTCTTGTTGTTTGATGATGCCTGATGCATAATCGAACTTAAATAGTTTTTGTGCGCCGGCGATCATGAAGTACATGCAATCCGGGCGGGTTACGATCAACCAATTATCTTCTTTGTCTTTGGAAACTGCTTTGCCAGTGGTTTCACCTGTGTTCCGGTCTGCAACCTGGATTTCTCGGTCGCCCAGCAGGAACAGGTAATTACCGATCAGCTTCAGGTTAAGGAGATTGCCTTTGATTTCAACTGGGTCTTTGTAGATGAGTTTTCCATCTGCCAGATTGATCCCGTTCACGGTCTCTTTGTCGTTGGTATTCTCCAGGCTGAGGAAGAAGACACCTTCGTGGCGCAGATAGGATTTCACGCCTGGCTTCAATTTTATCTCCCAGATCACTTTTCCGTTTTGTGGGTCGTACAAGGTGATGCGTTTATTCTGCAAGGCGCCGCCGCCTTCGGGGGCGGGAAGGGACAGCAGTCCTTTTTCGGTTTGCACCAGAAAGGCGGGTTGTACATCGGCAGATTTATTCGCGATCCAAACGGATTTCCCGGTTTGTACATCAACGGCCTCCAGGAAGTCTGTTCGATCGACATATACGATGGAGCTGTCGGATGAGTATGAAAGAATGGTGGTGGGGTTGTTTGTTTTGACCTGAACCAGACCCTTTTTTACGGTGGCGTATTCTTTCTTCCAGATCAACTTACCATCTTCCAAGGTGATGGCGTGCAGGCCGAAATTCAGGGGAAGTATAACGGTGCCGTATTTAGTTGGAATGGGGGAGGTGAGGAAGCGTTCACCGGGGTTTTGTCCGTCTTTGAAATTCTGCGCCTCATCTTTTACTAATTCTCTTCCGGCTTCTTTCATCAGTCCGCCGAACCCAATCTTCTTCGGCTTCTCCTGTACTTCCGTGTTGCGGAACATGTCGTTTCGCACCCAACGGGCCTTTCCAGTGGAGTAATCGATCGCGGAGAATATCTGGTCTACGTTTCCCTGAATGACGCCCTGTTTCAGGTCGCCATAAACGAGAATGAGATTTTGCTGCGGGAATACATATGATTTTTTGACCTCAATGGGTTTTCCGTCTGCGGTTTGTGCTTTGTTGCTAAGCGGAACCTGCGCTCCATTTGACGGATTGATCACATATCCGTTCACTTCGATGTAGGGGGTGCCGGGATAGTAGCGGATCCCATCGGCGTTGCCCACACGGGTGTTCCAGTTGATCCGACCGGTGGTGGCATCAACACAGAAAAGCTCCCCATTGTCCGACGTTACCAGTGGAGAGCCGTCAGCTGTAAGCATGCAAAAACGGACCTTGTCATCCGGAAATCCGGCTTTCCAGATCGTATCGGCTTTTTGTTGTGCCCAGGTGGGGGCGAATGCGATTACTGCCAACAGGGACAGGACGAATTTTCTTCTCATCTAAGTTAGTTTTGATGTTTAGAGGCGGCGACTATTAGACGAAAATCGCCTTTTTTGCCTGCAATTCCGGATCGATTTACGGGAAAGGTTTTAGATAAAATCCTATTTTTGCCCCCCGTTAAACGGATGCCGGGGTAGCTCAGCTGGTTAGAGCATCGGATTCATAACCCGAAGGTCGGCAGTTCAAGTCTGCTCTCCGGTACAAAAGGCCCCTTTGGGGCTTTTTGTTTTAAAAAGTGTTACGACCTCGGATCACTCTAATTAAGATTGCAATCACGGCAATTGCCAAAAGACCATGAATGAGTGCCCCTAGGTGAAATACAAAAAATCCCAGTAGCCATCCTATTATTAGGATTACTGCCAATATGTAGAGTATATTATTCATGTCTAAGAATTTAAAATAATTATTGATTTGTCTTATCCATTCCCTTTTTTGGGAGGATTGTTTCCTTCGGATTTCTTTCCTGGTTGAGGTTCGGGTTTAATAGGCTTTTGCTTGGTGGGTTGTTGTTGAGGTTCTTGCTTATTCGGCGCTTTCGTTTCTTTTTGTTTTGTCGGTAGTTGTTTTGGGCGCTCTTGTTTTGGCTGAGCCGGCTGAGATTTAGGAGGTTGTTGACTGCTAGGCGCTCGCGTTTTTTCTTTTTTTTGGGGTTGTACTGTTGGTTGTTCCTTTTTGTATGGAATTACTTTTGCAGGGGCTCGTTTCTCTGCTGTTTTCTGGACTTGTGGTCGATAAATTTCCAACTGATTGTTTCTGATGTTTTGCCCCGGAGTATTTCTCTCCTTGATCGCTAGGGGTGCGATTGGCTTGCCCATTCTTTTTTCCACTTCGGCTCGATCTGGCCCAGTATTATACCGGACATTGCGTTGGTTGTCAGTTTGTATGTTCCGAATGGGTTGGGAATTGCGAATAATATCTGCATAGCTTTTGACTGGCACATAGTAGTTGTACAAATTCGTTCTGCCGAAATCGCTCTCTCGTACAAACCTCCAGTTGTTATTTGGGACATCGTATCCGCTGCTGTATGCAAAATTGATTTCGATCCCCGGACCGATGGGTGCCCATCCATAATACCCGGCAGACCTTCTCCAAGAGACCCATCCGGGGCCCCATTCATAGTCCGGAACCCATAACCATCCGTAATATTGATCATAGAACCATCTTCCGTAGTGAAAAGGCGCCCATCCCCATGAGTAATTAGACACCCAAGTCCATCCTGCATCGGTGTAAGCCCAATGGCCTTGAGAACCATATGGCCTAAATCCACTTATTCCCCTCGGTGTCCAGGTATACCCATAATTGGGGTGATCAACCCAGGTGCCATACGGGCTTAAGTTGTTATAAAAGACATCAAAACTCACCGTAATCTGTGCAGATGCTTCTTGTGGAATTAATAAAGTAGCGGAGTGAATTGCAAAGGCCAGTATTGATATTTTAATCACCCCTTTTGCATGATTCAACTGATGTGATAACGAATGCCTTTGAGATATTGTTAGTAATTTAAAATATTTCATTTTCTCGTGATTGGGTTTGTAAATACAATCTCTGGAATCGAAAGTCGATAGCTCAGATGCCTAAATCAATGATCTATACAAGAGGCAATGTGATTTAGATCACAATGCTACAGTTAGATTTAAAAATCTTACTCTTTATTGAATCGTAAAATGTCTTGTCTGACAGTTGTGCACCCTAAATAAGAAAGGCCCCATTTGGGGCCTTTCTTATTATTTTCTAATTATCCTACTTGCCAGGACCAAACCTATATTCATCATTTTATTTTCTGCTGAACGAATACCCGAATTTAAAACCGAACCAGACTGGCCAGAATCCATTATTGTTCAGGTGCGGATTCACCGACACGCCCCACATGATCCCTCCGTCTTTCGGCTGCCTGCGGTATCCCATGGTGAAATTTGCGATGACAGAGTTTTTGGCGCTGACGTTCAATCCGGCAATATTCAAAGGGTAGGGGTCTATTGTGCCACCGGACCATCCCCACCGGTCGTTGGTGTCAAAGTGTAAAAACGTGGCTCCTACACCCATCTCAAAAAAGTCTTTATTGTCTTTTGTCAGTAACCAGTTCATCCCGATCGGTACTGTGATCACCTTTTCAAAATCACTCGTGTATCCACCCAACCCGAATTTGACGCCAATGCCATCGGTTGCTTTTTTCAATCGGCTCTCATAAACAGCCGTGAAAGCCAACCCATTTCCGCCCAGCTCTACATACAAATTTTGCCGGGGCTTTGCTTCGGGGTATTTAGAAATAACCGTTTGGGCAACTAACGAAGAATGATAGATTGAGCCTATCAGTAGCATTGATATGAAGAGGCGCAGCATAGTTATATATATATTGTGCAAATTAGTCAGTTCGCCTATTACTGACAAGCCGGAATTCAACTAAGCTGAAGGACGTACTTGCTGATGGCGTTGTTAAAAACAAAAGCCACCCGATCGGGTGGCTTTGAATGGTTGTACTGCTTTTTTATTGTGCAGTGAGTGTCAGGTTGAGGGTTCCAGCCGGCAACCCACCACCAGCGGCTGTGTCTTGCTTAAGTACAAGTGTGGTCGCCGACAACGAGACAATGTCCCAGGTTTCGCCAATAATTGTAAGTTTCGTTTCATTATTGGCAAATGCCCAATTTCCAGTTTCTACGATCTGTGGATCTGTGGGGTCGCATTTCGTAGCACCTTCATCAACAGTATAGGTGCCGGCGCTTTGAATTTTGATGATATTGTCTTTCTCACAGGCATCTATTTGGCCCAATACATCAACGGTTCCAATCGGAGCCGGAAAAACAGCTGTCATTGCAGTTACTTTCCAGTTTCGGGAGATCAGTTCTGTTTTAGTCGGTGGTGGAGGATCGTCTTTCTGGCAACCGGTGAATATCAATAGGCTCAAGAGAGCTAACGTGAGGATTCGCATTTGCATAGAATAAAATTTGAGATAAAGGTAAATAAAAAAGCCCCCCGGAAACGGGGGGCTTGATCAATATCAATTACTTAGATCAGAACTTGAATCCGATGCGCAGGAACAGTCGGCGACCGTTTCCACCCATTTGAACGGCATCCCAAGGTCCGCCAGTTTCGTTATTGTAAGCCCAATCTTCAGCGCCTTTAACAGCCCCCAGATCAGGGTGCACGTTCAGCACGTTATCGATACCGAAGGAGAGGGTGTATTTCTTCCAGAAAGGCATCATGGCATAGATATCAGTTACCACTTTACCGGCATAGATATACTGATCTGCAACATTACCGCTACCATTATTCAATGGTACAGTTGGGTTGATGCCCAGACCGTCTTGTCCATAACCGAACAGACTGATCTCCCCGAAGTAAGTTACCCGGGTACCGAGTGTGAGTGACTTGCGTCCGTATTCAAGATTCAATGAACCTTTCATGTTTGGAGCGGAAGCCAGGATGAAAGCTTGCTCACGATCGCTGAGGAAAGTCTGTTGCAGGAAATTGGAACCGCTGAGTCCGGCAGGCACATTGATCTTATCGATGCTCATGTGCTGGTAGTTACCGGCGAACAAAACATGAAGCTTGTTCTCCCCCATTTTCTTGGTGTAGTCAACAATAACATCCACGCCGGCGTTGGTTGTATTCACGGCGTTCGCAAAGAACTGAGCGTAGCTCACATTCAAGGAAGCCATTTGGGCGCGAAGGGAGGGACTTAATGCAGGGTCGCTACCATCGAACTGTCCGCTTAATACCACGCGGTCACGAATTTTTGTGATGTATCCGTCCACGGTAACACTGAGGTTGCTTTTCGGACTCCAGATTAATCCTGCGGCACCACTCAAACTCTTTTCTTGCTTCAGCGCAGGAATGCCTGCAGCAGCAGCCAGTGAGCTGTAGTTCGGGGCGATTTTTACCTCAGCAATATTTCCACCCTGAACGGTTGTGAACGTAGAGCTGAAGTTCATTTGCTGCAAAGAAGGAGCACGGAAGCCGGTGCTGACCGATCCGCGCAGTTTCACTTTCTTGCTAGCCTCGTAACGAGTTGCGAATTTGTAATTGTGTGTGAAACCGAAATCACTGTAGTTCTCCATACGAGCAGCGAGATTCATCATCCACTTGGAAGTGACATCAAATTCTGCATCACCATAAACGCCCAGAACATTGCGTTTGGCATCTACTTCATCCGCCAGCTGATAGCCGGGGAATCCTTGTGCACCGGTGGCTTTGGTATCATCGTAATTGCGGTAGGAAGCTTCCTCTCCGGCAAAGATTTTGTAATTCTCCATGCGGTATTCAACGCCCAGTCCCAAGTTGAAATTCTTGGCGAACGTGCGATTGAAATTCAGGTTGGTTGTATTCTGGAGGTAAGAAAATCCGCCATCGTCGAAATGACGTTGTGCATCACCTTGAGAAGCGTTAAAGGTTTTATCACCGAAGAAATGGAAATTGTTACGTCCGGTGGTATTACTCAGGTCCCATCCCCAAGAACCGAAAGCAACGCCTTTCGCACCGGCAGTAGCTGATACGTCGTTGATCTTGGTTTGGATATGCGGGCTATACCAAGTTTCGCCACTGCTGGAGCGACGCATGATCGACTCAACGAAGATCAGGTTGCCGTTGGCATCTGTGGGGAAACGGTCGGGGCGAGCAGAGAAGTTGCGGGTGAATGCATAAGCATCTGACGCACGGCTATTCTGACTACCGAAGGAATAGATCGTTGTTTTTCCTTTTGTAGGTAATTCAAAATTGTAGAAGGTGCTGAAGCTGTTCAGTCCGGCATCACCATGACCCCGACGATAAATATTCAAGGGCAGGGCATCATCTAGTACCTGGCGGAATGTTTTCGCAGAGCTGGTTCCTTCGAACGTGAGGTTCAGGAATCCACCTTTGTTACCCATCGGAACACCGAAGTTCACGTTGGCATTCAATCCACGACCGTCGAGTTTCTTGCCGTACTCATAATCAGTTTGCAAGCTCTCTTCGAAGGCGGTATTGTAGGTCGGATCGTAGTATCCACTCATGCCGATCGAGCCAGTGATCTGGTTGATAGACTTTTTAGTGACGATGTTGATCACACCGGCGATCGCATCTGAGCCATATTGAGCGGAGGCGCCATCACGCAGAATCTCTACGCGGTCGATCGCGGAGGCAGGCAATGAGTTGAGATCGGTACCGGAGTTGCCGCGTCCGCGGGTTCCGAATACAGCCACAAATGCTGTTTGGTGGCGGCGCTTACCGTTCACCAGCACCAGCGTTTGATCCGGGCCTAATCCGCGCAGCGTAGCCAGATCGATGTGGTCGGCTCCGTCGCTACCGGATTGCTTGTTGTAGTTGAATGAAGGAGCCAGGTAGTTGAGGGTGGAAGTGAGATCCAGACGACCGGTAGTGGCCGTTGCTTGTCCCACGTTGATCACATCAACGGGCGCCATGGTCTCTGTTTTTACACGACCCGCGCGGCGAGTACCCACCATGACGACTTCGCCCATGGTTTCCGTGGACGTAGCCAGTTTTACGGAAAGGGTAGCCGATTTGGCAGAGATGGTTTGTTTTTGATATCCGATGGAGGTGATCTCCAGCATGTCATC
>CANGZN010000009.1 GCA_947458625.1 Chitinophagaceae bacterium | reverse complement strand
CAAAGCCGCTGATTTCTTTTGCCATCTTTTTTGATTTATTGGTTCAAACGACCTTTCATCCACCGAGGCGAACTACCGGATCTTCCAAATTCCTCAAGACCGCCGGAGCGGTTGTTAAAGAACAAATTGGGGGTGCAAAGATAGATGGCTGGGGCGACTCGTCAAAGGAAATCAGGCTTTTTTTATAGGGGAAGAAAAAAAGCCCGTTTCGCTGGGAAACAGGCTTGCAGTATGTTGAGATACAAGACGTAAGATCAGCTGATCTTCTCGACTTGCATATAACTCAGTTCCACCGGTGTGGCACGGCCGAAGATCTTGACCGTTACTTTGAGTTTCTTTTTCTCGTCATTTACTTCTTCAATCACACCATTGAAATCGTTGAATGGCCCCTCAATGATCTTGATGGTTTCCCCAACGATGTATGGCTCGATCATACTGACCCCACCTGCTTCGGCCATTTCATCCATTTTGCCGAGCATCTTATTCACCTCAGCCTTGCGCAGGGCGATGGGATCATCCTTACCTAAGAAATGAATAACATTCGTTGTATTCTTGATCAAGTCACGAAGGTCATCACTGAGCTTACCGGACGTGATCTCGATCATCACATAACCCGGATAGTAATTGCGCTCCCGCACAACTTTCTTACCGCTGGCAACTTTGTAAACTTTTTCAACGGGAAGAAAAACCTGCTTCACCGCTTCACTCCAACCACTGCGGGCGATCTCCTTATCGAGATATTCCTTGACCTTCTTCTCCTTGCCACTGATCACGCGAAGTACATACCATTTGGTATTGGCTTCAGCAGAGGCGATCGGTTCGGTTTGTACGGTGTTGTCCATTAGAACAATTGTTTATAGATGAACTTGAATCCGTTTCCGATACCGGAATCCATCAGCAATACAACGAAGGTGATGACCAGCGTAGCCGCCAGCACGATCATGGTGGATTGCTGCAGTTGTGTCCAGGTGGGCCAGCTTACTTTTTCCGTCAGTTCGCGGATGCTCTCCTGAAAATGGTTCGTGATCTTTTTCATGTTTTTCGTTTCGCACGGGCAGAGAGATTCGAACTCCCATCAACGGTTTTGGAGACCGCTATTCTGCCATTGAACTATGCCCGTTCAGGTTCAGTTTTATGAACAACAAAGTACCTGGGTACGACCCCAAGTACTTTGTATGTTATTGATTTGCAAGCTTTTGCCTTCGGAATTTCCGAAACAAGCTTACTTGATGATCTCAGTCACCTGCCCTGCACCTACGGTACGGCCACCTTCGCGGATCGCGAATTTCAGACCTTTTTCCATAGCGATCGGCTGGATCAGTTTTACGGTCATCTGGGTGTTATCACCAGGCATGATCATTTCTGTTCCGGCTGCCAGTTCTACCTCTCCGGTCACGTCTGTGGTACGGAAGTAGAATTGAGGACGGTATTTGTTGAAGAATGGAGTGTGACGTCCACCCTCTTCTTTGCTCAGTACGTACACCTCAGCTTTGAACTCGGTGTGCGGAGTGATCGAACCGGGTTTTACGATAACCATACCGCGGCGGATCTGGGTTTTCTCGATACCGCGCAACAGCAGACCGGCGTTGTCTCCAGCTTCTCCCTCATCGAGGAGCTTGCGGAACATTTCAACACCGGTAACGGTTGATGTCAAAGGAGCTTCGATGAGACCAACGATCTCGACACCTTCACCCACTTTGATGCGTCCGCGCTCGATACGACCGGTAGCAACCGTACCACGACCAGTGATCGAGAATACGTCTTCTACAGACATCAAGAACGGTTGATCAACCGGACGAGGAGGCAGTGGGATGTAGCTGTCAACAGCCGCCATCAGCTCTTCTACTTGCTTCACGCCATCAGCATCTCCTTCGAGCGCCTTGATAGCAGAACCTTTGATGATGGGTGTGTTCGCACCGTCAAATCCGTAGAAGGTCAGCAAGTCGCGGATCTCCATTTCAACCAGGTCAAGCAACTCAGGGTCGTCAACCAGGTCAACTTTATTCATGAATACAACGATCTTAGGTACACCTACCTGACGAGCCAGGAGGATGTGCTCCTTCGTTTGGGGCATCGGACCATCGGTCGCAGCCACAACGAGGATAGCGCCGTCCATCTGGGCAGCACCGGTGATCATATTCTTTACATAGTCAGCGTGACCGGGGCAATCTACGTGTGCGTAGTGACGGTTATCCGTCTGATACTCCACGTGAGCGGTGTTGATGGTGATACCGCGCTCTTTTTCTTCCGGAGCCGCATCGATCTCATCGTATTTCTTTGCTTGCGCAAAACCCTTGGTCGCCAGGATCGTAGTGATCGCAGCCGTCAGGGTAGTTTTTCCGTGGTCAATGTGGCCGATGGTACCTACGTTGACGTGGGGTTTGTCCCGCTTAAAGGTCTCTTTTGACATTGTTATCGGTTTTTGGGTGTTTTATGTTTGTTTATAATTCTTGTTTTGGAGCCGTTGATGAGAATTGAACTCACGACCTCTTCCTTACCAAGGAAGTGCTCTACCCCTGAGCTACAACGGCTTTTGGTGTCCGGCGCATCAGGTATCAAGCCATGGCTCAATCACCGAATCAGACTCCTTGGAGCGGGAGACCGGGCTCGAACCGGCCACCTGAAGCTTGGAAGGCTACCGCTCTACCAAATGAGCTACTCCCGCTGATATTCTTTCTTGTTCTGGCCGTTCGGAACGCGGATAGTGTGTGGGCAAGGATGGATTCGAACCACCGAACTCCGAAGAGGACAGATTTACAGTCTGTTGCCGTTGGCCACTTGGCTACTTACCCGCTGAGCCACCTGCCAGAATCGAACTGGCGACCTACTGATTACAAATCAGTTGCTCTACCAGCTGAGCTAAGGTGGCAATATCCTTACAACCGGTGCTGGATCCTCCGGTGTGTCCATTCCATCGCGACTTGGAACGGCCTTAATACCAATAAAGAACTACCCCCATTTTTGGGAAGGCAAAGGTAGGGGAAATTGGTTTTCAGAAAAATTTTGTGCGGAGGATTTTTCCACGGCAACGAACGAGGGTTCAATCGGTTACCCGATCTCCCTCAGGCCGACTGTTTTTCTTTCTGTTTTTTCACCAGATTGACCATGGAATCGAGGGCGGTATCGAAGGATTCTTCAAAAGACTTGCTGACGGATTTCACGAAGAGGTCTCGTCCGGGTACATGTACTCGGATCTCGGCTACTTTGTCTTTGATGTGATGCACGATGTTGTCGAGTTTCAGGAATACGGTGACCTGAATGATCCGGTCGTGTTGTTGTTCTAGTTTTTCCAGTTTACGATCGATGTGTTCAATGAGTTTTTTGTCGGCGTGAAAATGCACGGATTGAATAGATCGGTTCATACAAAAGGTTTTTCAGGTTTGGATAGAATGATTCGAGTTCACATCCAATTTACAACGATAAAATGCCACTTCCAAGTATGACGGTCAGGATTTTGGGTGTGCTTTTCGATGAATTTCCTGGAGCTTCCCAATTGTATTGTGTGTATAGACTTGCGTGGCGGCCAGGCTGCTATGACCCAGCAGCTCCTTGACAGCATTCAAATCGGCCCCCTGGTTCATCAGGTGGGTGGCGAAGGTGTGTCGGAGCACGTGGGGACTTTTCTTATCCAGCGTAGTGGCTCCGCCCAGGTATTTGTTGACCAGGTTCCAAACGTATTTAGGATACAGCGGTTTGCCTTTATCGGTGACTAAAACCGTCCCCTGTGCGTCTCCGAATTTTTCCCTCTTGATCTGTTGGTATTGCTGTAGGACCGTTTGCAGGTGGGGGCTGATCGGCAGTACCCGTTCTTTATTGCCTTTACCGAGAACTTTCAGCGAAGCGCGTCCGATATCGATCTGTTCATGTTTGAGTCCGATCAACTCACTGAGTCGGATGCCGGTGGAATAAAGCAGGGTAAGGATCGTTTGTGCATTGAGTGATTCCCAGCTATCTGACCCGGCCTGTAGTCCTTTGAGAAGCTGCAATGCTTCCTCCTCCTTGATAAAGACCGGCAGGCGTTTCGATGTCTTTGGAGAGGTTATGGTAGACATCGGACTGGAAGAAAGATTGCCTTGGCGGACCAAGTACTTGAAAAAAGACTTGAAGGTGGAGATTTTTCGGTTGAGGGATCGGGGACTGAGTCCGTTTGCCTTTCCATCAGCCAGCCAGCTTCTGATCATGGCAGCCGAAAGGGCAGCCGGGTCCCCTACCCCATAGGCGGATCGGAAATAGTCGAAGCCTTGCTGCAGATCGGTGGAATAAGCCAAGATTGTATGCGCGGAGAAACGCTTCTGAAACTTTAGATAGTCCAAAAACGACTGATAAGGGGGGATCGGGTGCTGATCAGGCATGGTCACAAGTTAGGCAGAAAATAAAAAAGCCACCGGAAGGTGGCTTTTGAAAATAATCTATTGATAATCAGATGTTATACATCAATTTTTCCACTAGCGATCTGCTGCTTGTAAACGGCTTTCAGAACCTCGCCCCGACGTTTTACGGATGGCTTGGTAAAGCTCTGGCGCTCACGAAGTTGGATAAGAGTTTTGGACTTCTCGAACTTCTTTTTGTACTTTTTCAGCGCCTTGTCGATGTTTTCGCAGTCTTTTGAGTCGATGATCAGCATGGTATACCTCCTTTTGGGGGGACAAAGATAGGGGGAAATGAATTACAAATAAAACTGAACATAAATTGATACTGATAACCCTTCTAATGATATGCCAGATAGTTGTATTTCTGGGTTACAGCTACTTGATCTATGAATTACTGCTTGGAATAAAAATTAAAACTATAGAATTAAGAGTGTTGTTGGGCATGGGGTCCCTCGGAATGCTTTCACAGTTGATTTGTCTTTCTGTCCCCATAACTTGGCCTGTTCAATTATCGGTTGCCGTTTGTGGATTGATCCCTTGGATAAGTAAAAAATTTCGATCAGACATTCAAGACCTTACAAAAAGAATCTATGATCAGCAGCTATTTATCCAGCTTGTATTCATTTGCCTTTTCGCACTCACCATTGTATTAGCTGCGGGACCGATAATTAGGGATGATACCGAAAGTTATCACTTGCAAAGCATCAAATGGATGCATGAATACGGAACCGTCAATGGGATAGCCAATCTACATGCACGCTATGGATTCAACTCAACTTGGCTAAGCTTGATTAGCATAATCACTCCTAAAACCAATTTGAACTTCTACACTTCCTGCAATGCTATTCTTTCCCTCTTGGTTTGCTCATCTCTTCTTCATCAACCTCGCAGGGAGGGTGAACTTCGATCAAACTCCCTCCCATTAAATTCAGGCCTGGTTATGATGGCATTCTTGCTTTCAATATGGTACTACTGGAGGGGTAATTCTCAATCAACTAATTATGACTATTTCTTTTTGGCTTTTTGTTTGATTGGAGCCGTTCAATCAAATCAAAAACTGATATCAGCAAATCAGCTACTACTTGTTTTTCTCATTGCACCACCATTACTTTTTTGCATTCGACCGATCTACGCACCATTAATGTTACTATCGCTTTATAGCATTATTAAACTAAATATACAAAATCAAAAGGCAACCCTATTTAAAACCAGCTTGTTCTATGGCATTTTTATTACGATGTTTCTTTGGCGAAACATTCAAATCAGTGGATACGTCCTATTCCCCTCGACCTGGATAGATATTACTAATGTTAAGTGGAAGATGCCAAAAGAGTATGTTACCATACAATGGGAATATATAAATAACTACACGTGGGACAGGAGTCTAAATATAATTGATGCGGGCTTGAAATGGCTGAAAGGATTATACTTATACGACCGAATATTGGTGCTGTTTGGGATCATTTCAATAGTGTTCCTGACCACAAGAAAAACAAAACTTTCAGTTCGTATCATCCTGCATTGCTCTCTATTTTTAATGTTGACGCTTTGGCTATTTGTATCGCCTGAGCCAAGATTCATTTCAGGAATCTTCTTTACTTCGATTTTTATGACTTTATCGCAAATGTGGCCAAGAATAAATCAGCTATACTACTTAAAATGGTTGATTACTATCTGCACAAGCGCAACACTTATTATAACTCCCCTATTTATTGTAATACAAAAGCTGACAAAAGAAGGCAACGCATACACCAATCTGATTACACCAGCCGAAATTCCTTCGCCCAACTATAATACGATTTCAACAGATGATTTCAAAGTGAATCTACCAGACAAAATTTCTAAAAATTGGAATAAACGTTGCTATCTTACGCCCCTGCCATGTGTATACGACTCAGTACCGGGAGTTCGGCTGATTGGTAACACCATTAAAGAAGGATTCTACGTAGACTATGTTGCGCCAAGAAAGATCTCTGAAAATTAGCATACTAGTTCCATGCTTCAATGAGGAAAGGTTTGTAAAAGCAACATTAGATAAATGCCTGGAATGGGTTCGATCGTTTGCGCTTTCAGCCGAGATCATTGTTGTAGATGATGCATCCACGGATAAAACTGCTTCTATTTTAGCTGATTACTCAGCGGAGAAAAAGATTGAGCTGATTACGCACAAAGAGAACAGAGGAAAGGGGGCTTGTATCCAATCCGCACTGAGTATAGCCTCAGGTGAATATATTATCATACAGGACAGTGATGGAGAATATCAGCCGGATGACTATGACGATCTACTGAGTCCGCTTTTTGAAAATAAGGCAGATATTGTATTTGGTAGTCGGTTTCTGGGTGGCAAGCCTAAACGATCTATCTATTTCTCCTACGCAGTAGGCAACAAATTATTGACGGCTTTTTGCAACCTACTGACAGGACAAAACCTGACTGACATGGAAACAGGGTACAAGGCGATAAAATCTGATGCTTTGAATCAAATAAAGCTGGAGCAAAACCGATTTGGTATTGAGCCTGAGCTTACCATAAAGCTATCAAAGATCCCATCGATTCGGTTCGTTGAAGTTGGAATTTCCTACTACGGAAGAACCTTTGAGGAGGGGAAAAAAATAAAGTGGACCGATGGTCTACTCGCCTGTTATTATATAATTAAGTACGGAATATTTTATTCTCATAAACCTAAGCAAGCGAAATCAAAATAAATCTGTACGAATTATAGACACCATCGACCCCTATGCTGCTGAGTTTAATATTTCTGATATTATCCACCTATATCATTTTCATATGGGGCAGGTTATTCATCAAGCAGAATAATTCTAAGTCAACCAGTCAGGAAGAATTTAATCTTGCCTATATCATAGGCCTATGCGTATTGTGCTTCATTTCAAATAGCTTGACACTCTTCACAGGCTTAGCTTCTCCCTGGATCTATGCAGGCCTATTGATTCCATCGCTTTACAGGGATGCTCCCAGGGCATTTTTTCTGTCTATTCAAAAAAATCTCTGGCCAACATCATTTTTAATCCGGTCTCTACTGTCTATTAGCCTGCTAGTATTACTAGTCATGCACGCCTGGGAGATCAGACACCCAGATACACTCACTTACCAAAATAACCTCATTGAATTCGCATTGTCAGGAAGTCATCCGTGGGGAATTGTTAATATCAAATCACAACTCGGGTACGGAGGATCCTGGTTCTCACTTTCAGCCCTTTTTAGTTACTATTTCATTACTGGAAAGGTGATGACCTTTGTCAACCTGTCAATGATAACCGTTGGCATTGCATACCTACTAAAGAAAGTAGAAATTGCCTGGCAAGAGAACAATGCATTTTCATTTGTTGGATATATTCTCGTATTCTGTATGGCTTCATTTGAATACACTTTCATACGGCTGGCTGTAACATCTAACGCTCCAGATACCCCCGCAGCATTCATGGGAATTGGAATCTTTATCTACTTTCTCAATAAACGAAGGAAGGGATGGATCCTGACTCTGATCAGCGTTACCGCCCTAACCATGAAATTAAGTCTAACTCCGACCTTGGCACTACCGTTACTTCATCTCATCCGGCATGAAGGTAAAAGCAGCTGGATCAAAAATATTTTATTGGCTATATTGATTTCAACACCGTTCCTCATCAAGAATGTATTTTCCACCGGCTATATCCTATACCCCTATCCTGAAAGTAAAATATGCAATTCTGCCTATACCCCATCCGTAAAAGATGTTAAAAAGGAAGCAGACTATATCAAAGCATATGCGCGTCAAAAATTCACATCCAGAGACGAAAATAAAATACAACACATTGTACAAATGCCTTTTCATCGATGGGTCGCCATCTGGTGGGTGCAACTATCGATCTCTGAGAAGTCAATAGTAATGATCTTTTTTATTTCGCTATTCCTATCATTTTACTTTAAGAAGAAAAAACACAAATCAAACCAGGAGTTTTGGCCGTATATGGAAACAACAATCTTTGGATTTATTTTTTGGTTGAATCTAGCACCCTCTATTCGTTTCGGCACTTCATTTCTTTTGGCGCCGTTGTTATACATGTTGATAAAATCAGAAAATCAACCTCGGTCACATCAACCGCAAGAATCAAACAACCTAGGCTGGAAACATCTAGTCGTCATTCTGGTAATCTCTACTGTAGCAGCTTACTTGATTTACCGGATTATATTCTTTATGGACACAATGAGTCTACTGATTCCAAAAGGACCTGTCGGCTAAACAGAAGTATTTCGCAGATGAGCTGAAATAGATTTGTTCATCAGTTCCTCGGCAATGGGATTCGCTGATTTCTCTAATTTGCTTAAAAGGTCCTTAACATTGGAAACATCGCCATTGAGTACCGCCATGCTGAGAGATCCACAAAGTACTCTAAGTTCTTCTTCGACTCTTTCCCCTATCCATTCCCGGCTGTTCACTAAAAGTTTTTCGAGACTAACGATCATTGCTTGTGCCTCTTCAAACAAGGTGATCCGCGCACGAGCTTCTTTGTCGTCCTCCGCATGAAGGATCGAACTCTCCAACTGCTTCTCAACCTCATCATTAGTCAAGTTGGCAGAAGGATTTACAGCCACTTCTTGTTGAACGCCACTCCGAAGCTCTTTAGCTGATACACGCAACAGCCCATCCGCATCAACTTTAAAGTTTATACTCAGCTTGGGGAAGCCAGCAGGCATACCGGGAATTCCAGAAACCAAAAAAGTGGCTAACTCCCTATTAAATTCAATTAGATCACGCTCGCCCTGATAGACAGAAATCCGGATTGAAGTTTGACCGTCTCGTTGAGTTGTGTACTGACGGTTAACGCTAATGGGTATTTTTGAGTTACGCGGAATCAAAACATCCATCAGCCCCCCAGCCGTTTCGATACCCAAAGAAAGAGGAGTAACATCTAACAAAAGATGGCCCATGTCAACCCCACTCAGTTGAGCAGCTTGCAAAGCAGCTCCCACCGCTACCACCTCATCTGGATTGATCCGGTCATTTACCTGCCGATTGAAAAAATCAGCTACCCGCTGCTTGACATATACCATTCGGGTAGATCCCCCGACCATGATGATATCATGGATATCCGAGAGTTCCAATCCAGCGTCAGCAAGCGCTTTTTTACAGGAGTCGATCGTTTCATCAATCCATTTTTCCGACACCTCCTCCAATTCCGAGGGCTGTAAAGAAAGGACTACTCCTTCAAAATCGAATTTGAACAAATCGGCATCGGCCAAGTTCTCCTTTGCCCGCTTGGCAAGCATACGAAGCATAGCGCCATCTGTATGCCCTTTTAGCGAAGGATTATGCTTCAGCCATAATTCAATTATGGATCGATCAATATCATCCCCACCCAGTTGTGTATTTCCATTCGTGGAAAGGACCTCGAACACTCCGGAATCGACACGTACAACTGATACATCGAATGTTCCGCCACCCAAGTCGTATACAACAATATTTCGGGAAGTTGCAAGGGTGTTCCCATAACCATATGCCAAACAGGCAGCAGTCGGCTCATTGATGATGCGAAGCACCTCAAGACCAGCTTTCTCCCCGGCTTGTTTTGTGATAGAACGTTGCGTTTCGTCAAAGTAGGCAGGAACTGTAATAACAGCTTTAGAAACAGACACGCTCTTCAACAAAGAGGCCCTATCCCGGATGGAAGATAGAATGTAAGAGGATATATCCAAGGGCGTGTGTAACTGTCCATCCTGACTTTCAATTTTTGCAGTTCCTTCATCATAATGTGCACCTGCCAAATACGGATATTGATTTTTGAATTCTCCAAATTCAGCGGCCGTAATACCGATCAGGCGCTTGATCGAGTATATGCTATGAATCGGATCATCGATCATGGCCTCTCGTGCCTGAATACCTGTTGAAACTTTTCCCGAGGAGGGGAAATGAACAATCGATGGGAAAAGAGTTTGACCTTCAGCGATCGGCAGGACCTCAACCTTGCGGGTACTTGGGTCTAACCAAGCAACTAAACTATTAGTCGTACCCAGATCGATTCCTACAGCAATCTCTTTACTAGAGAGAACCCCGGATTTGATATCAATACTGATCTTTCCCAAAACACAAATTTACCGAATCTGACAGATCATCGCATCAGATACATTTTCCCATAACCCTTTGTAGAGATAGGTAAAGAGTTGCCAACCAGTTCCGGATTAGTATTGAGTCGGCTTCCTTTTTTACTGACCACCGCCCTGTATAGATAAACGCCGTTTGCGACGGGCTGACCAAACTGATCAGTTCCATCCCACTTAAATTCGGTGATGTTTCTGCCGATCCGCAAAGGCCCCAGTTCAGGCAAATTGATCTCTCGGATCACTTTACCCGTTACGGTTAGAATCTCTATCTTGAATTGATCCGGAATTTCACGACCGGTTAGGGTGAAAACAAATGAAGTGGAGGACGTGAAAGGATTTGGATAATTCAACAAATCAGAAACCTGAGCCGCGTTGATGACCTGAAAATTCGTTCTGTAACTCAAACGACCAGCCTGATTATTGGAAAGATCTTTTGCCTGTATGATCAGCTCATAGGTTCCATCCTGATCGAATGAGGGCAGAAAATCAACTATGGCCTCATTGTTTGATGTGGGCGCGGCGCCGTTAGGTGGATAGAAAGTAAGCGTATCCCCTGAGAAATAAAACCTTCGCAGTTGCCCATTAGGATAGCGAGCCTGTATTTGCATAACACTTGTATCATTCAATAGCATCCAATTGGATTGATCCCTTAAACGGATCTTGATGAATGGTGCAGCTGAAACAATGTCATTATCCAATATGTGTAGCCCATCAAAAGTCACATCCAATAACGGAGCAATGCTATCGGGTTTAACATAGAAAGGCTTAGTTAAAAGATTATTGAAATGAAATAACTCTGGCTGGTCATTATCAGGATTGACCTCGATCCAATATTGATTGGCACCGGGCAAGTTTCGTGTATCTAAAGCAGTAGAAAAGAGAAGAGTATCTCCGGCCAACAGGGGGCGACGCCTAGCGGTTGGTATATCACGTCGCACATTACTTCTATCGATCACCCATCTCCTAGCAAACACACTATCGAAGGGATAAAAAGATGTATTCTTGAACGCCACTGATGTACTGTGTGGCTGTCCTTGCTGAACCGTATCTGTGAATTGCCATGCAACATTTGGAGCGATAGCTCCCTCAGGAGCGGACGTCCCGGTCAACCGCCACGACCGGAGATTCCAGGGAGTAGCTCTGGATGTATCTATGGTGTAGACAGTCATGCGCAAGTAAGGATATTGCCGCGCATTAATATTGCTTATGTTAATCGCACCCAGCTGAGTTATATTGGATAGCAACGTATCCTGCTGTTGTGTCGCAGCATTCAGACCGATGAGTGAAAACCGAGAAACCTCAGTTGGGTTGGGCTCCAACGGCTTGCCGTCCCAATACGCCTCAGTCCAGCTTTTCATCGGACCGAACCAGGGAGAGGAGACCAAGCCGACCGTATCAGGTGTAGAGAAGACAGCAGTTGTTGAAAACCCTTCAAAGACAGATGGTGAGAATCCCCATCTGGCTGGAAAAGTAGATTGGCCATTTTTCGCAAAAAACAGATTGAATGACTTGGGAGCATTGAAAGAATCGACCTCCGCAAATCCCTGAATCTTTAGTTTATGGTACAGGGATACACCGGAACCGTATAGGCTTGTGTCCGCCCTCCATTGATTGGCATAGGTATTACCATTGACGGCTGAGCTCGCATTTGTTCGCAGGACCACAAAATAGCCGGGCGGAATGAGATCAATAAAATCCATTGCAGCTTTGCGCCCAATAACGGTTCCCAAAGGGAAACGAAAATTGGTCTCACGTCCGAAACCCGCCCCACAGTTATTGCCACTACCATATTGTCCTCCAGCTCCACCATTGTTCACCCAGGGCTTTAGTGTATAGGGATGCAGCACATTGAAAAGTATTTCGTTGGCGGCACAGCCAGCACCTCCGACAGAGCGATTGTCAACCGCCGCATAATAGTACCCCCCCTGACCTGAAGCAAATGGGAAAATACCGTTTTGCGCAAAGAACTGCCTGGGCGCAAATGTATATCTGAAGGCCCGACTAGTTGTATCGGCCTGAATTTGAAAGAAATTCGATTCAGTATGTTGATAAAAATGACTCTGCTGGAAACCAGCCGGACCATTTTGGATAAACACAAATGAACTCGTATTCCAATTCAAATTTCCGGAGGTGGGGATGGGAGCCACTCTCCAATAGTAAACGACGCTGTCTTGAAAATTAACACCCGGCATAAACTCCAAAACACCCCCTGTCGTGGCCAATGTTTGAGTATACTTCAATGGAGAGTTGAATAAAGTAGTGGTGTCAATCTCCATCCGATATTGCCGCGATATAGCAAGTGGATTCGCGGTGGATGCACTCAGACGTATGTTTTGCGAGGATACGATAGAAAAATCAGCCGGTGAGATCGGCCTAGCCTCATCCTCAAAGATGACAAAATCCTGAATGGCACAATTATTGGTCTCGAAAGCCTCATCGACAAGATTAGCAGGATCGATACAAAATTCAATCCGATTCTGTCCCTTGTCACGCTGCGCATCAATAGGAATGTCATACACGAGCGTATCGCTGAATCGTATACCATTAATGGTATCGCGTAGAATAACAGCAGAGGACTGATCGGGATAGGTTCTCTTCAACTCCAATACAATTTTATTGGGAAGTGCTTTGCCAAGATTATGTACAATGGCTTGTACCCTAAAGGAAGCCTCTGCAACCGATATGAATGAAGGACTAATCTTCAGATAGGAGGCTTCGATCGCATAGTCAGGCTTAGGTGAAGATGCATTCATACTGACCGCAGGATCTCCATGCAGGGAAGTCTGCTCACAGGTCACCCTAGCAAAAAAATCCTCCTGCGTTGTTAAATTAAATACCTGCCTGACACCCTCTTGCATTATATCGCCTACCGAAAGGCCATACTTAGTTATTGACGCCGCAGTCAAAAGACTCGATTGATAAATATCCAAATAGTTGACAATTCCCAAACCTGAACTAGCCAATACACCTATGGCGCCTCGATCCTTTGCCAATACAAATTTCTCCGAAATCGTCTCTTTGCTTTGCAGCCTAACTGTGTTGAACGTGTAGAAATTTCCTGCGTTGCAACCAAGTAAGGAGATCAGTGGGTATTTCCCCTGGTTATTATAATTGGTCGGATTATCTAAATTAAATTCAAGCGTAGTGGCAGAACTGTGTCCAAAATACGTGAGCATCCCAATCCCTTCTTCAAATAGGCCGTATAAACGGAGAGAACTGACTTGCTCTACGGGAGCAGAGCTTAATTTGGTGAAATCATGGACCTTGGCTCCGTACATTGAATCAGACACTATTCGATTGAATCCATTCAAGGAGTTAGCCAACATTTCACCCAGAGATCCATCACCAGACCCATTTACATGAACAACATTTTTGGTCCAGGCCTTGTCCCGTATCAAAGGCGAATTGAACAGTTGCTGTTGTTCATACTGAACAACTTTATCCAAATAATCACGTACCTCCTGGGCATTTACCGCTGACAATCGCCCGATCGAAACCTTCGGCCGAACATCCAACCCCGGATCGGCGGCCAATAAAATATCAGAAGCAGGTGTACCGAACGATGGTATGAAAGACAGCCGATTCAGATCCGGATTCGCCAAGTTATTTCTATTCGAGACATACTCCACCCCCTTACCGATCAACAAAACATTCTTCACCGGCGATGCAAACGTGGCGCGGGCATACCGAATGAAATTCCGAACCGATAACGGATGCAAACGGATCCCAAAAGCAAACTGATCAATCAGTTGATCGATCAAGTAAACCTTCACATTATGCCCCCCGCCTAACACTGAACTGCGATAGCTACGATAATCCTCCACCGGACTGGTCGCACCTACATTTCCCGTCAATGAGGCATGCGTGATCATGAGATAATTCCCCTGATTCGCCAGCAAACCATAGTTAACGAAATTTCGTTGCGTGATCGAAGTGACCAATTGGGGAATACCCGTCGCCTGCGACAGGAGCTGCAACCGTCGAACACCAGATGCTGGCAACAACTGCACTTTTACCACACCGGGAGTCGCGATGTCGCAGAGGTAGCGCTGACCATTGGTAAAGTCATATAAAATCGGCGCCACACCCCCATGATTGAATCCGGAGATCTCGAGATAATTACCAGAAGCCGAACCGGAAAGTTGAAACGCAAACTGATTCGCACCTCCGAAATTGAACAGACGAGCGTAGAGCAACTCGATTTGCGCCAACGCCATGCGATCACTCGTAGTATTCATGTTCCGTATCGCAACCGCTGCTGTTCCACCCGCAAATGCCGTAACCGGAACAGAAACTACCCGACGTACGTAATCAAAATAATCCATCGTAATCTCGTCATATTGCGTCCCGTTTACCGAGATCGAAAACCGACGAGGATTCAGTGCATTCCCCAGCGCATTTACCCGCAGGATCGGCGTATTGGCCCCAGCACCCGTAAAGGGGAATAGTCCGGTCAAATTTTCTGTACGTACCGTCCCCTGACCGATATCCGTAGATGCCCATCCTTCTCCCTGATCATAATTGGAAGAATAGATAGCAGATCCAACGATCGCCGCATAACCCGGATTGATCCGTTGCTTGTAATAAACGCCCAACGTGTGATAAAAGAAAGGCTCCGGCGTAGCGCCCGCAACCAAATTATTACTAGTGGCAGTCATCCTAAGATTGTTGCCTGCGGGATTGATCGTTAAAAAATAAGCCGCCGTATCCGTCTCCAAACTCCACTTGTCATTTAATTGATGCTCCTCCACCCGATACATGATCTTATCGGGCCGTCCATCGTTCATTTCTCCAAAAAACTCAATAAAATCAGCTGCACCGAGCGGACCCGTTGGTACAGATGTAAATACAGGCACCTGCGCCCCATTACGCCATAATTGAAATTGCTCAGCCGGCGTATTGCCAATACCCAACCCAGCCAACACCGACTGATTGATCCGATACAAACCATTGGATCCAACAAAAAACTTGTAATAGGTCTTGTTGTAATCGATCCACTCGTTATTGAACGATTGGGCCTGTACGAAACCAGACCATGTCAACAGTACAATGAATAAAAAACGCTTCATGGATGAATGGATTATTTAGTCAATTGCCCGCCGGTTCTTCCCAGGCTTTATATCTAACCGAAACGAAAAAACATGAGTGAACAACGGATTGGATTGATTGGCCAGATTGATAAACGCATAGTCGATCGTTGCCTGCTGTAAACGGAAACCAACGCCGGCGCCAGGCTGAAAAATCCAAACACGCTTCTGATTCAAGGTGTCACCATCTGCCAAGGCTCGTTGAAAATTATTTACACCCGCCCGCAAGAAAAATTGATCCTTAATGCTTAGCTCCAAGCCCATCTTCGGGTCTACGCTCACCGGATCTGAACTGAATACCGTATTGCGACGACCATCGAACGTAAGATCAGCATTCAGTTCCGCCAATAGATGTGTTTTCTGACCCAAAGAAAAACGATGCCCCACACCCAACACCAAACGCGGTGCGGTCAACTCCGAGGACTTGACCGGAATCTCATTGTTCGTTAAGTATAATAATTCTTTCTCCGCATCGGTGAACCGAAACGACCAAGTATTGAACGTGGTGGTCACATCCCTCGCCGCGATGCCCCATTGCCAAGTAGAACTCCTGTATTGCAAACCAAGATCCGCTCCAAATCCCCAGGCCTTGGCAAACTTGCCCACACTACGATGGATGACTTTGGCATTGGCACCGAATCGCAAGGACCGGCCCTCTTTTTTTGTTTTCAACTCTTGCGCATAGGAAATTAGAAAGGCATAATCTGCCGAAGAAAAAGCCTGGATGTTATTATAATTCAATGAACCATCCGGCTCCACCAGAAAAAGTGTATTCATGATATCATCGACCGCAAACCGCAAGGCCGTCACGGCCAATGCGCGCTTTTTATCAGACGATGATTTGGCGAAATTCAAATAATCATATTTGCCGATACCGGCAAAATAAGAAGCATGCATCAGGTTGATCTGTGGGTCTACCCCCACGCCAATCAAACCCGCCGGATTCCAATACCCAGCTGTGCCATCTTCTACGGAAGCCACTTGCGCACCGCCCATAGCCAAACCACGAGCACCAGCGCCGATATTCAGAAATTCATTCGAATATTTTCGGAACTGACCATAGGTCGTAACCGCCAACAGGCTGGACAATACAAGGAGAAAGATGTTTTTCAAACTCATGTCATTGGTTTACAACGAACAAGGATAAGAGAAAGGACATTGGGAAACTCCTCAAAATTACTGAGAAAATCCATTTGAACGGCATTTGAAGGAGCTCTCAGCAAACTAACCTACTTTTGACGTCAATACAGCTGTTTGCCAGCTAGAAAACTGTAAATCATCGTATTAAACGCATGAACCTGCTCGAAGAACTACGTTGGAGAGGCATGATACAAGACATCATGCCCGGCACGGAAGACCAACTGAACCGGGAAATGACTACCGGCTACGTGGGATTTGACCCTACCGCCGATAGCCTCCACATCGGAAGTTTAGTCCCCATCCTTTTATTGGTTCACCTGCAAAAAGCCGGTCATAAACCCATTGCCCTGATCGGAGGGGCCACCGGAATGGTGGGCGATCCAAGCGGTAAAAGTGAGGAGAGAAATTTGCTGGACGAGGAAACCCTGAACCATAACATTCGAGGGGTACGTGCACAACTCGAGAAATTTTTAGACTTCTCTGCCGAAAAACCGAATGCCGCCGAACTGGTCAACAATTATGACTGGTTCAAAGGGATCGGCTTCATTGATTTTCTACGCGATACCGGTAAACACATCACTGTCAATTACATGATGGCTAAGGACAGTGTGAAAAAACGTATCGAAGGGGACTCCGGGATCAGCTATACCGAGTTCGCCTACCAATTGATGCAGGGTTATGATTTTTATTGGCTCCACCAACATAAGAATTGTAAACTCCAGATGGGAGGAAGTGACCAATGGGGCAATATGACAACCGGAACGGAACTGATCCGTCGCAAATCAGGTGCGCAGGCATTCGTTTTTACTACCCCCTTGGTCACCAAAGCCGACGGCGGAAAATTCGGAAAGACGGAGACCGGCAACATCTGGCTATCACCCGAAAAAACATCTCCATACCAGTTTTATCAATTTTGGCTGAACGCCAGTGATGCCGATGCCCGAAAATGGATACGCCTGTTCACCTTCCTGGACCAGACCACCATTTCGAATCTGGAACTGGAACACGATCAAAACCCTTCCAAACGAACGCTTCAAAAAAATCTGGCGGCAGCACTTACGGAGTATGTACACGGACCAGAAGCGCTGCAAGCGGCTTTATTGACAACGGAAAAACTGTTTGCCCAACAATCCGCTCCGGCAGCGTCTTTGAGCCGCGAAGATCTCCTTGCGATAGAAGGGGTCATAACCTGCTCACTGGACCGCTCCAACCTTATAAACGGGATCGACGTAGTCAGCTTTCTTGCCCAAACCGGGATCTTACCCAGTAAAGGAGAGGCTAGAAAAATGGTAGCGGCCGGGGGGATCAGCATCAACCGAAAAAAGGTGGAGACAACCGATATCTTGATCAATACGCAGCAGCTCCTGCACAATGAATTCATCCTCGTTCAGCGAGGTAAAAAGACATACTACCTGGTACAGTCCGCCTAAATCCCTTCCGAAAATGTTTGGGAGAAACAACGCTCCACACTATTTTTGCAACCTCTTCGGATTGACCCATGGTGTAACGGTAGCACTACAGATTTTGGTTCTGTCTGTTAAGGTTCGAATCCTTATGGGTCAACTTAGAACGACCGGCACCCGCCGGTCGTTCTACTTTTTTCGCCAAATGATGCCTAACCCAACCCCTGCCCCTTGAGACGCCGCGATTACATTTACATCGGATTTCATTTCTTCAGCATCATTGCGCTGGCCCTGCTCACCAATACAGCCATTTTTTTTCTGACCAATGAGTTTTGTGTAGAATTCATGGATTGGTATGACCAAGAAAAACCAGTCACCAAGTTTTTCATCATCGCCCTAACCTCTCTATCGCTGTTGAGCGTTCTGCTCATCGTAAGCTATCCGTTACAATGGTTGCGTTCTATTTTACTCGGCTGGCTCCCCATGAATCGGTTCATGGAAAAAACCTATTTTTTTATCCTGCTGGCAAATTTGATCTGCGGACTGATTTATGTGTGGATCACACTTCCCTCATCTAACTATTGGACCTTTGTAGAAATGCTGCTGATATCCATGATGCTGATCCAGCTCAACTGGTTCTTTCTTTATGAATCAGAGGACCAGCCTGGTAATCATTGATCAACCGAGCTTTGATAAACACGCCCGCAAAGCCTCTTTCCAATCCCGAAGCTTCAATCCAAATACTTCGCTGATTTTATCAGTATTCAGTAAGGAGAATCGTGGACGCTTCGCCGGCGTGGGATAATCAACTGTCGGTATGGCTTCGACCTTGCAAGTCGACCCGATCTGTGCTCTGATCTCGCTTGCGAAATCAAACCAGCTGATCCTGCCCGCATTGCTGAAATGATAAATACCAGCAACCCATTTACCGGAGCGCAAAATATCGAGTATGGCCCTGGCCAGGTCTGGAGCATATGTTGGTGAACCTATTTGATCGTTCACCACACGGATCGAATCTTTCTCATGAAGCAGTCCCAACATCGTGCGAACAAAATTCTTTCCGAAGGGAGCAAACACCCAAGAAGTCCGAATGACGATGCTTTCCGGACAAAATTGAAACGCCTGCTTCTCCCCTTCCAGTTTAGACGCCCCATATACAGATTGAGGCCCCGTAGCATCCGTCTCCACATAAGGCTTGTCCGACTCCCCGTCAAACACATAATCCGTTGAAACATGAATGAACCGGGCCCCATGCCCAGCACACCAAGCTGCCAATACCCCAACCGATTCCCCGTTCACCTGGAAGGCGAGGTCTTTCTCTTGTTCAGCCCGATCCACCGCTGTATAGGCCGCTGCGTTGATCACCACATCCGGCTTGATCCCCGCCAAAAAATTACGCACCAGCTCAAAATGATGAATCGGCATATCGGATCGTGACAAAAAGACGAACTGAAATTCCGGATAGTCAGCCGCAAGTTCATGAATCGAACGACCCAATTGACCATTCGAACCCGTAACAGCTATCGTTAGCTTTTTCATTCGATCAGAAGGGTGATGTTAAATCGGTCAGCAGTGGCAGTACCTGATCCTTTTCTGAAATGATGGCCTCCGCTTCAGAAATCATCCAATCGATCCCCAAGGCAGGGTCACCAAAGTATAATCCGCCCTCAGCAGACTTATTATAAAAGCCATCACATTTATAGAGCACTTCCGCCCGCTCAGAGAGCACAGAGAAGCCATGTGCAAAACCCGGAGGGATCAAAAACTGTTTTTTATTCTCGGCCGATAACTCGATTGCCATGTGCTTACCATAGGTTGGCGATCCTTTTCGTATGTCAACAGCCACATCCAAGATCACGCCTTGCAACACACGGATCAGTTTAGCCTGTGCAAAAGGTGGTGCTTGAAAATGCAAACCACGGATCACACCTCTAGACGAAGATGACTGATTGTCCTGCACCCAGCGGTAAGAAATACCTTTTTCGGTAAAGACTGATTCGTTGTAGGACTCAAAAAAATAACCCCGCGCATCCTCAAACACCCGAGGTGTTAAAATGAATAGTCCGTCAATAGATGTGGTTTCGATCTGCATTATAAACTCCAATAATTTCGACTCTCAATTCGGTTTCGATAGATCCCCTTCAGGTCCGCGATCATCGCATGCGGTTTAGTAATAGATGCAAAATAGGCATCATCCAATCCTCGGTAGGCCTTGTGGGGAACCGGTACGATCACGGCATCATATTCACGACCCACCTCTTCTGTCAAGCCAAATCCATATTCGTGCATCAATTCCGCTGAATCGGCATGCGGATCGACAACATCCACCTGAACGAAAAATTCCTTCAGCCCATTGATCACATCACAAACTTTTGAATTTCGTATATCACTAACATCCTCTTTGAAGGTGGCTCCCTTCACCAGTACGCGGGCTTGCCTTGGATCACCAATATGTCGGATGATATGTTGAACCACCTTATTGGCAACATACTTACCCATGCTGTCATTTATATTCCGACCGGCCAGGATCACCTCTGAATGATATCCCAATTCCTTGGCCTTGTGCGTCAGGTAATAGGGATCAACACCGATGCAATGTCCCCCGACTAAACCGGGTTGGAATTTCAGAAAATTCCACTTGGTACCCGCCGCTTCCAAAACCTCATAAGTATTGATCCCGATCCGATCGAATATGATCGAGAGTTCATTCATCAAGGCAATGTTCAGATCGCGTTGCGTGTTCTCAATGATCTTGGCAGCCTCCGCCACTTTGATACTAGAGGCTCGATGTACCCCTGCATCCACTACCAACTCATAGGTTTTGGCGACTTGGTCCAGCGACTCAGCATCACAACCCGAGACCACTTTAATAATGCGGGCAAGGGTATGCTCTTTGTCACCCGGATTGATTCTTTCCGGAGAATACCCCAATTTGAAATCAATCCCCATCTTGAGGCCAGAGATTTTCTCCATGATGGGCAAACAATCATCCTCTGTACAACCGGGGTAAACGGTCGACTCAAATACTACGTAATCCCCTTTCTTCAACACTTTTCCCACTGTCTCCGATGCACGCTGCACCGGTGTCAGATCCGGCACATTGTGTTCATCAACCGGCGTAGGCACCGCAACGATGTAAAGACTGGCCTGCTTTAAAACCTCCAACGAGTCGGTGAATTCAATATCACAACCTTCAAACTCAGCCGTCTCCAGTTCATTGCTTGGATCGATTCCCTGCTTCATTAATTCAACGCGCTGGGCATTGATATCAAAACCGATCACGGAAATCTTACGGGCGAATGCCAGGGCGATCGGCAAACCCACATACCCAAGCCCGATCAGGGCCAGCTTTTTCTCTTTGCGAAGAAGTTGCTCGTATATCATTTTATTTCAAATAAGCTAAGACAGATTCTGTAATGTAGTGTAGTTGTTCCTCCTCCATTTCCGTGTGAATCGGCAGGGAAATCACAGAATCGGTGAGGGCATCGGTGACGGGCAAGTTCAGGGAAGCCGACCCGAATGAAGCGAACATGGGCTGCCGGTGACCGGGCACGGGATAATAGATCATAGAAGGAATACCACGATCTGAAAGAAACTTCACCAGCCCATCCCGATCGATCCCCGCTGCCAATTTTAAGGTGTATTGATGAAAAACATGTTTGGAATAAGATGCCCTGTATGGGGTAGTTAGCTGGGGATGACCGGCAAAAGCTTTGTCGTATTGGTCCGCTACGGCTTGACGAGCCTGGTTGTAGCCATCCAATTCACGCAGTTTGATCCGGAGAATGGCGGCCTGTATGGAATCCAAACGGCTGTTGCACCCAACGATCTCATGGTAATATCTCTTCCGCTGTCCGTGGTTAGCGATCATTCGCAACTTCTCTGCTAACTCAGTATCTTTTGTGAATATCGCACCGCCATCGCCATAGGCGCCTAAATTTTTTGAGGGATAAAAAGAAGTACAGCCGATATGACCCATGGTGCCAGTCTTGGCAACACGACCATCAGAAAACTGATAATCGCAACCGATGGCCTGGGCATTATCCTCGATCACAAAAAGATCATGTTCGCGGGCAATTTGCAAGATCTTCTCCATCGGGGCGGCATGACCATACAGATGAACAGGCACGATGGCCTTTGTACGTGGCGTAATGGCCGCTCGGATGGATGCAGGATCGATGCAGAATGTTTGGGGATCTACCTCCACAAATACGGGTGTTAACCGTAGTAAGGCAATCACCTCGGTGGTTGCGATGTAGGTAAAAGAAGGCGTGATCACCTCATCGCCTGGTTGAAGTCCCAACGCCATCATGGCGATCTGGAGTGCATCCGTACCGTTCGCGCAAGGGATCACATGCGCCACTTTCAGATAAGCAGCCAATTCCTCAGAAAAGGCCTGAACCGGTTTACCTCCGATGAAGGCCGAGCTTTCCAGTACGTCCAGAACGGCCTGGTCAACCTCGGATTGGATCCGGTGATACTGACTGCGGGTGTCAACCATTTGAATGGGTCGCATAGATAGGATTGAAGTGCGGCAAAAATAACTGAATTCTACGGGGGTAAGAGGCATTGGACTACATTTGTTGAGAACCCGAATTTGTTTTCCTTGAGCCTTCTTTTTTATCGCTTGTTCTGTTGGATTTATCCTGTGCTACTGGGACTGGCAGCGCCCTTTCACCCAAAGGCCCGGGCCTGGGTAAAAGGCAGAAAAGATATTTTCAAACGACTGGAGCGAATCCAAGGAAACGCCTCCCTTGTTTGGATGCACTGCGCGTCGTTGGGAGAGTTTGAGCAAGGACGACCGGTACTGGAGTCCATTCGAAAGCAATATCCCCACTACAAAATCCTGCTAACCTTCTTCTCTCCTTCCGGATTTGAACATCAAAAAAACTATTCCGGTGCCGATTTCGTTGAATACTTACCAATGGACGGTCCGCGAACTGCCAAACGATTCATTGAATGCGTAGATCCCAAACTGGTGATCTTTGTTAAATACGAATTCTGGTTTTATTACCTGAAGAAGTTGCACTATAGAAACATCCCGCTACTGCTGATCTCTGCCTATTTCAGACCCGAGATGTCTTTTTTTCGTTGGTATGGAAAATTGCCACGAAAAATGCTGTCCCGGTTCGATCACATTTTCGTTCAGGACGATCCATCACAGCGGTTGCTGCATGACGTTGATATCAGCTCCAATGTGGAAGTAGCCGGCGATACCCGATTCGACCGCGTGGTAGAGATCGCTGCCTCAAAAAATAAAATAGAGGGATCCGAATTGTTCCCGCCCAACAGCCGATCGATCATTGTCGGAAGCAGTTGGCCGGCAGATGAACAGCTCTGGGCATCGGTTCGACCCTGGACACGTTCAACCGGCATCCGATTGGTCGTCGTGCCGCACGAACTATCTTCTGCTCATATTGATAGCCTCTTCAAACTATTCCCCGGGGCGCAGAAATATTCAGAAATACTACAGGATAACCGATTTGAATCGGATGTGTTGATTGTTGACAGGATCGGTCTATTAGCAAAACTATACCGGTTTGGATGGGTCAATTTTGTAGGGGGCGGATTCAATGCGGGAGGAGTTCACAACGTCTTGGAAGCGGCCGTTTTTGGCCGGCCCGTGATTACCGGTCCGCGTATCGAAAAATACAGAGAAGCCTTAGAGCTCTTAGCTGCAAATGGATCCATCTCCTTACCGATTGATAACGCTGCTGAGGCCTTACAGCAGCTCCTGGCCAAATGGGACCAGGATCAGTCGCTGGCAATCGAGATGGGCCGGAACGCGGGAGAATATGTTCGGAAACGCACTGGAGCGGTTCAGCGGATCTTGGCTTACATTCAGGAAAACCGTCTCCTCACCAACTGATCGAACTGCCTAACTAAGGGATGATCAATAGGCCAACCCAGTTTGGTTTTTAATTCGCGGTTTATCCAAAAATCGGCTTCCGGAAAAATCTGAAACTGGTTAATGGTTTTGATGCTTCGTTCATACATCGCTTCATCGTTTCGAAACAGCTCACGTACAAATTGAAAACGCTCGTTGACCCCAATGGCCTTACGCAGATCCGTGATCGGTCCCTCGCGAAGCGTATCCAACCTGTCCACCGAAGGTGACTTCAGCTGATCATTCAAGGAAGGTACTTCGGCCAGCAACTGCTCATTCAATTCAATTCCCCGGTGCATGTATAGAGTGGGAACTTCTTCCATCACATCAAAGGCAGCGGGTGCGGATACTGGCTGAATCGGCTCCAGCGGTTCTACTTGAAACTCTTCATCGAACAACACCAATGGGGCGGATTTAGGTTTCGGTCTTGGCTTGGGTGCAGTAGCTTTCTTTTCAATCTCTGTGGGATTGTTCGAGTCGGTCTCCAGAAAGGAGCTATGCGTTGAATCGGTTGATATCGGTAAGGGGGTTACGGGCAGTACCACTGCAACTTTCGCGGTGCCGAGATTTCTGTTGGGCGAATCGAACGCGCGCTCCAGCTCCAGATTCAATAAGGCGATCGTTTGCCTTAACTGCTCCGGGCTTACTTCCCCCTGCAATTGCCGATTGAGTTCTTGTACCAGCAGCCTGAATCGTTCCATTCGCTATTTTTGAGCGCTTTGTTGGTGGTAAAATAACAAAAACTAATTCACATGTTCATCGAACCAAATACGAGTGGCCAGCGCAGAGGTAGTATTGAAGTGATCTGCGGTTCCATGTTCAGCGGAAAGACCGAAGAATTGATCCGGCGACTCAAACGCGTAAAGATCGCCAACCAACAGGCGGCCATCTTTAAGCCAGCGCTCGACACCCGGTACGATAAACAACAGATCGTATCGCACGACACCAATGCCATCGACTCCAAACCGGTTGAGCACTCCCGCAGGATCCTCGAACTGGCAGGCACCGCTGAAGTTATCGGTATCGATGAAGCACAATTTTTTGATGCTGAGCTCCCGGAGGTGTGTGAGGAGCTAGCCAAAAAAGGCATTCGGGTGATCATCGCCGGACTGGATATGGATTACCTGGGTAAACCCTTCGGTCAAATGCCAAACCTGCTCGCAATAGCAGATTTCGTAACAAAACTGCATGCCATTTGCATGCAATGCGGCCACCTTGCGAATTATTCGTACAGAAAAGTGGTTGATGACGCACAGGTACTGCTGGGAGCAAAGGATTCGTATGAGCCCAGATGCCGGAGTTGCTACGAAAAGTAAACATCCAGCAACCTATGCAAGCCATTTGGACACTCTTTAAAAAGGATTTACTGTTGGAAATCCGCCAACAGTATAGCTTTTACGGCATACTCCTCTATGCCCTATCTACCTTGTTTGTACTGTATTTATCGATGGATGCTCCAGAGCCAAGGGTTTGGAACGGACTTTTTTGGATGATCCAGTTATTCATTTGCACCAATGCCGTGGCAAAAGGATTTTTACAAGAAAGTCGGGGGCGCTGGCTTTATTATTTCACGCTTGCCCACCCCATCACGATTGTATTGGCCAAATTACTTTTTAATACGATCCTGATGGGATTGATGAGCCTGATCAGCCTCGTTTTGTTCAGATTATTTTTAGGTGCCCCTTTTCTCGATCCGATCCGATTTTTCGGTATCGTCCTGTTAGGCGGAATTAGCTTAAGTCTGGTATTCAGTTTTCTGGCTGCCATTGCCGCCAAAGCGCAGCAGAACGCAGCCATTCTCGCGATCCTGGGATTTCCGCTCATTTTGCCCCAACTGATCTTGCTACAGCAAATTTCTACTACACAATTCACTGATCATTCAGCTTTCGACCTCATACCTGTGGCCTTGTTGATCGGACTGGATGCCCTGGTCGTGATTTTATCCACGATCCTCTTTCCTTTCATTTGGAAAGAATAAAAAATTATTCACCTCCCCCTCTGACGAGGATGACCGGGTCACCTTAATTTTGCAGGACGTCTATTAGGACATCTTTCATGAGCCAAGCACCACGTTACATGCACCGTCACTGGTGGAAAATTTCCGGAATCATCCTCTTGGCTTATACCATCATAGCCGGTTTGCTGGGGCCGGTTCCTAAACTACCGCTGCTTCAAGAAACGATCCGCAACCTGTACTTCCATGTATGCATGTGGTTCGGAATGATGATACTCTTCACGGTTTCGGTCGTTCAAGCCATCCTGTATCTCCGAAAAATGGATCGAAGACATGATCTGGCCAGCCGTCATTTTGCGGGAGTAGGCATGCTTTATGGGCTCCTCGGTTATGCCACTGGGGCCTTGTGGGCGGCTTACACCTGGGCCGATCCGAATATCCCGTTCGCAGAATCCTTCAGTACCATTGCCCGCGATCCCAAACTGATCGGTGCGGCGATTTCTTTACTTGTCTATTTTGCTTACCTGGTACTGCGCGATTCGATCCCGGACATCGATCGTCGCGCCCGCATCAGCGCCGTCTACAACATTTTTGCCTATGTGATCCTGTTCCCCGCGATCTGGATCCTGCCGCGCGTATTGGAAAGTTTACATCCCGGCCAGGATGGCAACCCGGCGCTGGATGTTAAGAACGATATCAGTTCCGGCATGCGCATCGTGTTCTACCCGGCGGTTATTGGCTGGACTCTGCTCGGGGTTTGGATCGCCACGCTTCGGATACGAACTGAATTACTGAAAGAAAAACAATACAACCCATGAACTGGTTACATACCTCCTCCATACAGCTGTTGCAATCCGCCGCGAAACCGGCCGTGTCCATGGCTGAACTGATGCGAAGTGATGGCCGCATCTATGTGGTCATCGGCGTGATGCTGACCATCCTGTCGGGTATCACGTTGTACCTATATCGCCTTGATAAAAAGATCGGAAAATTAGAAAAACGATCCTGACCCACTCTTACGTCTCTACCGATTGCTCAACTATAAATTAATCAGCATGTCTCACAAACCGTACAGTTTTTTTGGCGCCGTCGAACGCAGTTTCGACAAAGCTGCTGCATTCACTTCTTGGGATAAAGGAATTTTGGCACAGATCAAGGAATGTAATGCCGTTTACCAGATGCGTTTCCCCGTAAAACTTGACGATGGCAACATCGAAGTGATCGAAGCCTACCGCGTTCAACACTCCCACCATAAAACACCCTGCAAAGGAGGGATCCGTTTTGCTGCCGAAGTGAACCAGGATGAAGTCATGGCACTGGCTGCATTGATGACCTACAAATGTGCGATCGTGAACGTCCCCTTCGGTGGAGGTAAAGGAGGCATCAAGATCAACCCAAAGAAATATTCAACCTACGAATTGGAGAAGATCACACGTCGCTATACGGCCGAATTGATCAAGAAGAACTTCATCGGACCCGGCACAGACGTACCGGCACCTGATTACGGAACAGGCGAACGTGAAATGGCTTGGATCCTTGACACCTATACAGCCATGCATCCAGGTGAGATCGATGCCGCCGGCTGTGTGACCGGCAAACCGATCACCCAAGGCGGTGTGCGCGGCAGAAGAGAAGCCACCGGATTGGGTGTATTCTATGGTGTTCGTGAGGTTTGTAACATGTCCGATATCATGCAAAAACTAGGGCTCTCCACCGGACTGGAAGGCAAGCGAGTGGTTGTACAGGGACTAGGAAATGTCGGCTATCACTCCGCCAAATTCTTCCAACAAGCCGGTGCCAAGATCGTTGCCCTGGCCGAATATGAAGGTGCCATCGAATCCGATGCCGGACTGGATGTAGATGCCGTTTTTCAACACCGAAAATCAACCGGCTCGATCCTGAACTTCCCAGGTGCCAAGAATTT